>JAKFUN010000042.1 GCA_021732675.1 Phycisphaerales bacterium | reverse complement strand
GAAGAGCACGAAGGTGCGCCGGAGTGGCTCATCTCGTTCGCGGATAACGTGGCGCTGCTCATGGGCTTTTTCGTGATTCTGCTGGCCATGAACATGGCGAAGAAGACGGCGGGCGGGGTGGGGGGCGAGGCGGCGATGGGCGGTGCTTCCGACCCGATGATGGAGTTTGTGATTTCGGTGCGTGAGGGGTTTAACAGCCCGATCAGCCTGCAGTCCAAGCGTCCGGAGGACCAGGCGGTGATCCGGTATTTGCTGCAGCGCGAGGGTGGGCCCGCGACGCAACTGGCGGCGCAGGGGAAGTTTCCGACGGTGGGGAGCGTGAGGACGCCCAACATCACGCGACCGGCGATCACGGTGGAGTTTGATGATCGGGTGGCGCTGTTGTCGTTGGAGGCCAAGCGGGATGTTGCGGACATCGCCGCCAAGACGCTGAGGGACCGGTCGTGGATCATCGAGGTGCGGGGGCATGTGAGCCCGTCGGAGGCGATGCGCAACCCGCAGCGGGCGCATGAGCTTGGGTATCAGCGGGCGATGGCGGTGGCGCAGGAGCTGGCGCAGAACGGGGTGAAGTGGGAGTTGCTGCGGGTGGTGAGCTGCGGAGATTCGCAGCGGATTGAGGCCCGGGCAGCGGATCGGGAGGCGGATCGCACCAACCAGCGGGTGGAGGTGATCCAGACCGAGGAGCCGGGCGGGAGCGACCCATACTCAAGGCCATCGAAGGAACCGGCGCCGGAAGCGTCGGCGAAAGAGGGCGAGGGGTGATGCCAATCCCAGTTGAAACTCGGGCGAAGTGAGCGGATGAATCTGAAGGCTGGCGGGGGCCGCCGGGCCACCCAACAGGCCTGATTTGCAACTGGGGATGGTGTTACTGCCCGCCGATGCGCGAGCCGAGGTTTTTGCCACCCAGCCCGGTGAGCCCGACCCCCCCGCTGCTGCCGTAGGGGATCACGCTGACGCTGACGCCGGTCTCGCCGGTGATCTGGTTGGTCGCGACGGCGACGGCGAGTTCGAGGCTGCGAAACTTGCGATGGATTTCGATGACCGCCGACTGAAAGTCGCCGGTGTTGGCGTCGAACTCGGCGCCGAGATACATCGAGTATTTGCTGGTGAGCTCGTAGCTGAGGGCGAGGTTGAGGAAGGTGCTGTTCTGGGGGTTCAAGAAGCGAAGATCCACGGCTGCGGAGTACTTGGGGAGTTCGCGGATCAGCAGCCCGACGGTGGTGGCGGCGACCTCGTTGCGATCGAAGCTGAAGATTTCGCTGGCGGTCATGCTGGTGGCGTCGGTCAGGCGTAAGACCGCGTCGATGGTGCCGTATTCGCCAGGGTTGGAGTACTCGGGCCGGAAGTCATAGAAGCGCCCGTAGGGACTGCGCTGGTTGGTGTCGCCTGTGGAGTAGACATAGTCGGTGGAGAGGGTGAGCAGATCGACATTGTGCCACTGTCCGGGCCCGCCCCGCTGGGTCTGGAAAGTTTGGTTGATGCCCACGCGATACATCCCGCCCTCGACAAGCCCCTCGACGGGTTCGTCGTAGACCGGGAGCGAGGTGCGATCGACGTTGGTGCCGGCGTACCAGATGGTGGCGTTGGGCTCGATGATGTGGCGCAGGCGATGAATGTCGAAGAACTTGGAGTCGGCTTCGTCGTAGACATGCTGGACGGTGGTGCTCAGTCGCACCCCCGCCGAGCCCCAGAAGCGCAGGTTGTCGCTCTCTTCGGGGGAGAAGGCGGCGAAGTCGTTGTCGTAATAGGTCACGCGCCCGACGACAAAGGGATTGACCTTGACCGGGCCAAGCTCGGCCTGGGCCGAGAGCTCGTGGCGGGTGTCGAATCGCAGCACGCCGGTTTCGGAGAGACCTCGGCCAGAAAGGACATTGGCGAAGTTGTCGTTGGGGTTGATTCCGAAGGCGGCCTGGGAGAGGGCGGCGTTGGTCAACCCGTGCTCGTTGGCGGTGGCGGTGTCAAAGTTGAGTTGGAGGCGGGCGGCGCTGAACTCGGAGCTGTAGGTGAGCAGTCCCGGGGCGGCGCTGCCGAGCACGTCGTCGGCAAAGCGGGCGTAGGTGATCTGGGGGGTCTTGGTGACGCTGTAGCCTTGGCTTTCGAGCAGATATTCGTTGGTGAGGAAGTTGTTGAGGTTGCCGCGAACTTCGAGAGAGAGGTAGGAGTTGTCTTCGAGGCGTCGGGCGCTCAGGGCGTTGGTGAACTCACGGCGCGACTCGCCCAGCACCGAGAAGAAGGCGGGCACGAAGGTCGGGTCGCTCTGATATGCGACTTCGGCGAAGATCGTCCAGTTGTCGTCGACGCGCCAGCGTTCTTCGCCGAAGACGATCCCGCGAAAATCCTGGTCGTGGTTGATCTTGGTGCCGGGCTGGAGGGTGTCAAAGCCGCGATCGATCGGGAGGGTGTAGGCGAACAACTCGCCTTGCTGGGAGGCTTCCTTCCAGCGCCCCTTGAGCCCGATGGCGGGCCCGCGTTCGATGAAGAGATCGGTCAGCAGGTCCAGCTTGACGTTTTTGGGTTTTTCCTGCCCCAACAGGGCGTAGGTGTCCCAGGAGAGCAAAATCTCCGCGCCCGAGCCGGAGCGATTGCGAATCACAAAGTCCTTGAGAACCTTGTCGTTCGGGTCGCCCGCGAAGCTCGGAAAGTGGAAAAACGGCATCCCCTCAAAGCGAGGCGTGATCCCCTCGGCCTCGACCCAGGTCACGGTCTGGGGGGGTCGGCCGGGATTGAGCGCGCTGGTGGATTGGTCGGGCGCGGGCTTCTTGGAGATGGTTAGGCTCGACGCGCCGATGCTGAGCTCTGCGTCGCCAAAGCCGGTGTTGGTGATCTGTGCGTCCTCGCCCGTGAAGGTCGTCGCGGCGGTCTGGCGCAGGGTCTTGGCCCGGACGTACAACGTCAGCTTCTGCAACTCGTCATAGGTCCAGAAGACGGCGTCGAGCACGACGGCCTTGTTGGCCTGGACGTCGTAATAGATCTGGGGCCCGCGCATGGTGTACTTGCCATCGGTGGCGAGCACGTCGCCTTCGAGGAAGATCCCGCGCACCTGCCCGACGCCCAGTTGGAGCATGTTCTGGATTGGGCCGGGCTCGGTGAAGACAACGGCGCGCTGGGCCGAGAGCTGGAGCAGCTTGCCCGTGCCGCGCTCGCTGTACTGAACCGTCACGCCACCCGAGGCGATGATCGCGTTGTCGTTCTCGCCTCGCACCAGGGTCACATCGCCCGGGGCGATCACCAGGATGCCGTCCTTGGCGAAGATCGGGTCGCCGGGGGCACGGGGTGCTGGTTCTGTCGCCCTTTCGGGGGTGCCTGGCCCGGTGGGGGCCTGGGGGGCGCCCGAGGCTGGCCCAGGCGTTGCGGCGGGGCCCGCCGGGCCGGTTGCTTTGGGCCCAGTCGCCACCGGCCCAAGCCCCGGCAGAGGCCCGTAGTTGGGCTCGCGTTCCGGCTGGATCACAATGCCTGACGGCGCGACCGGGGGCACGATTCCGCGCTGCGACCACTGGGCCAAGGCGTTGGCCTGCAGGGCGGCGTCGGGCACAAAGACCGGGACGGGCAGGATCTCGGGGGGCTTGCCTTGGTTGAGCTCGCGCTGCTGAGATTTGGCGAGGGCAGCCGCGGCTCGCTCGAGCGTGGTTTGCTCGGCTTGGGCGAGCTCTTCGGGGGCTTGGTCGAGCACCAAGGACCCGGTCACCTGCACCGAAGAGTCCAGGGTGAGCACAGCGCGAACCGGCAACGACTCAGCATCAAAGGCGGAGCCACCGGCGGACTCGGCGCTGGAGCGCACGCCATCGAGAAACAGGAAGACCTGCTGCACCTTGGTCCCTTCGCGGGGGACCTGCACGATCCACGCCACGAGCCGGTCGGCCCGAAAGGTGTACTCGCCCAGGGTGGCGTGAACATCCCCGCTAAGAAAGAGCCGCTGGGTGGGGCCTTCGGTCCAGGTGTTGACGCGCAGGCCCGAGAGCTTGAAATCGCCCTTGATGGCGCTCTGGCGAAAGGCCACAGAGTCGAAGCTGAGGGGGGCGACATCCGCGGCTGGCTGCCTGGCCCGCGCGATGGTGGCAACGCCAAAGCAAGACCCGGCGCAGGCGAGCAGCAAGGCCAGATTGAAGAATCGTCCGGGACGCCGGGAAACCATAGGGGCGGATGCTACGACTCCTGAGCCTTCGGCACAAGCGCCCCTGTTGCCCGGCAGTGGTCAGGGGGTCACCCCTGCGGGGAGGCTGATCTCAGCCGCCAGCTTTTCGAAGACAAACAACAGGTTGACGTTGGCATCCAGGGCGCGTTCGGCGCCTCGCAGGGCGTCCAGGCGGGTGGCCGCCCGGGCAGGGTCGGACTTTGTGAGCCCCCCGCGCAGGTGGCTGGCGACCAGGCGGAGCATGCGCTCCGAGGCGATGCGATTCGCCAGTTCTTTGCTGTTGTTGGCGTCGCGCTCTGCAAAGTCTTTGGCCCAGGCGTCGATCAGTTCGTGCATCGCTGGCCCCAGCTCGGCGACGTACTCACCTTGGTCGGCCCGGGCCAGCATTGGGGCCAATCGCTCCCACCAGCCCGCCAGATTTTCCGTCACGGCCCCTTGCAACATTCCCGGCGCGCCCGACGCGAACTCCAGCAACCACCCCAACTGCTCCTCGGGCACTTCCAGTTTGGTCTGGGCCAGCCAGCGCCGCATGTCGGCGTCTCGGAGGGGACCGAAGAAAACCCGCTGGCAGCGGCTTCGGATCGTCGGGAGCAAGTACTCCTCGGCGCTGGTCACCAGGATGATCACGGTGCGATCCGGGGGCTCTTCCAGGAACTTCAGGAGGGCGTTCTGTCCGGCGATGTTGAGGAGCTCGGCTTCGTCGATGATGAAGACCTTGGCGGCCATGGCGCTGGTGCGGATGGCCGCGTTCACCGCGCTGGGGGCGAGGACAAAATCGCGTAGGACGTCGATCGGGATGCTCTGCAGCTTGCGCGACCGGACCTGGGAGTCGTCGTGATACTTCGCGAGCTCTTTGACCACCAGGTGCATGTCTGGGTGGGTGCCGGATTGCAGCAGTCGCTGGGTGGTGCTCTCGGGGTCGGGAGAGATTTCGCCGGAGAAGGTCGCTTGTGAAGTGGGGTCGAGCAGAATGGCGGCGAAGGCCAGGGCCGCGGTGCACTTTCCTACCCCGGCTTGCCCGTGAAAAATCCAGGCGTGATGGATGCGTCCGCTGCGCATGGCGTCTTGGAGCACTTTGGCAGCGCGGTCGTGCCCGATGAGCGATCGGAGCGGCACCGGCGCGGGCGTGAGCCGGGGCGGGGGCTTGGTGGCCTCCAGCTTTGGGGCCTTTTCGGCTTTGGGTTTGGCGGGTCGCTTGGCCACGGGGCGATGGTATTCCTGCGAACCGCACGCCCGGGATGAGCGAGCCTGCGAGCGAATCCCGAGATGGACGGGGCGAGGGCTGTACGAAGCAGCGCGAGTCCAGGCTGGCAGCATCATCGCGTTGTCGATCTCGGGATTCGCCCCAGAGCGGGCTCATCCCGGGCGTGCCGACGGCGTCGCGTTATTCAAACCCGCTGCCAAACTCGTCCAGCCGCTTGTGCTGTTCGCGGATGTGCAGTTTCATGCTCTCGACTTCGAGGCGCAGTTTTTCGATTGCCACCGCGTTGACCTGGTCGTTTCGCAGGCGGCTGGCGAGCTCGTGCTCGGCGATTTTTACTTGGGTTTGCAGCAACTGGGTTTCGAGCTGCATTTTCTTGAGGCCGGTCTGGTTGATGAGCTGGCCCTGCTCAAAGTGAAAAGCCTCGCGCTTGTGGTTGGTCTCGGCGGCGGCGCGCGAGGCCTTTTCGACTGCGATTCGCCGGCGCTGGAAGTACACAAGCCAGGCGATCGCGACCAGGGCGAGCAGCAAAAAGCCAAAGTTTCCGGCGATCGCCGAGAGTTCGAGCGCGGAGGGTCCCGGCGCCACATCGGCGAGGGTGATAATGCTGGATGCTGACTGCACGCCCATGATCAGGAGTTCCTTGCGATTCGGGGAACTTTAGACGTTCCGGAGCTTGTTGACCCCGTTGAGGGCGGCGACTTTGTAGCACTCAGCGAGCGTGGGCCAGTTGAAGACCGCGTTGACGAAGTAGTCGACGGTGGCGCCAAAGGCCATGGCCGCCTGCCCGATGTGGATCAGCTCGGTGGCCCCGGTGCCGATGGCGTGGACGCCGAGGATGGTGCGGCTTTCCTGGTGAATGAGCAACTTGAGCATGCCGATTTCGTCGCCCAGCAACTGGCCTCGCGCGATTTCGCGATACTGGGCGACGCCCGCCTCGTAGGGGATGCCGTCTTTGGTGAGTTGTTCTTCGGTCCAGCCGACCATGCTGATTTCGGGGATGCTGTAGATGCCGTAGGGGAGGGTGTTGCCGTAGCTGGGGCAGGTTTCACCGAACATGCTGCAGGCGGCTAGACGCCCTTGTTCCATGCTGGTACTGGCCAGGGCGGGGAAGCCGATGACGTCTCCGGCTGCGTAGATGTTTGGCACCGCAGTCTGGAGGTGGGCGTTGACCTTGATTCGCCCGCGATCGTCGGCTGTCAGCCCGGCGGCTTCCAGGTTGAGCCCCCTGGTCGCCCCTTGGCGACCGATGGCGTAGAGGAGGCAATCGGCCCGCAGGGTCTTGCCGCTTTCGAGGACGGCCTCGGCCATCACGTTGTTGGTGGTGCGGGCGCCCGGGGGCGGCTCGACCTTGTGAATCTTGACGACCTTTTCGCCCATGCGGAGGGTGACACCGGCCTGGCGCAGGTGATATTGCAGCGCTTCGGTGATTTCGGAGTCGACAAAGTCGAGGAGCTTGTTTCGGCCCTCGATGAGCGTGACCTTGACGCCCAGGGCCGCGAGCATCGAGGCGTACTCGGTGCCGATCACCCCACCCCCCACCACGATCATCGAGAGGGGCAACTGCTGCAGGTGGAGGAGTTCATCGCTGGTGATGACGTCGACATCGTCGAAGGCGATGTTGTCGGGCTTGGAGGGGCGGGTTCCCACTGCGATGCAGATTTTGTCGGCCTTGACCAGCTCGTTGGAGTGCTCGGAGGCGATCTCCACGGTGTTGGCGTCGCGGAACGAGGCGGTGCCGTTGATGAGGTCGATGCCGTTGCTGCTGAAGTGCCCGCGCACGATGCCGATTTCGTTTTTAATGATGGTCTGGCAGGCCATGATGAGGTCCGCCAGGCTGACCCGCCCGCGGGCAGAGAGGAAATCCGCGAAGCGGGGCATGAAGGGGCTTTTGCCGGTGGCGGTGAGGATCGCCTCGCGCAGGGCTTTGCTGGGGATGGTGCCGGTGTTGATGGCGGCCCCGCCGACCACCTCGGCCCGCTCGACGATGCAGACGCGCTTGCCGAGCTTGGAGGCTTGGATGGCCGCCTTCTGCCCCGCCGGCCCGCTTCCGATGACGCACAGATCAAAGCTTCGCATGGGGAGCAGACTAGCACGGGGCGAGACGGAATTCTGGGAGCGGGAGGATTGCCAAGGGTGGCACCCTACCTGTGAATCTCGAACCCCTCTTCGTCCGCTTCCAACCCAAGCGTGTACGCCTGCTCGCCCCGGATGTACCCGCCCGTGCGCTCTCTGAGCTTTGCAAGTGCTGCCTCGATCGCGGTCGCCTCCCCCTGCACCTCGGCCCGCACGCTCCCATCTGGTTGGTTACGGACCCAGCCGGTGACGGCGAAGCCGCGCATGACGTCGCGGGTGGTGGCCCGAAAACCAACTCCCTGAACCTTTCCCGAAAAGATGATTGCCAAGCGCGTGAGCATGGGCTGATTGTTCCCGGAACCCGCCATGGTCTCCTTCACCCCGAGAACCCGCGCAAACGCCACCCCCCCGAAAACAATCCTTCTGGATTGCTGGCACGCTCAGGAAGTTGTGCTATTTTTCAGTTGGAGGCACGGATGGCCTCGAACCTCTCGGGGAAGTTTGTGGTCTTCCCGACGGCCAACACCTCGGAAGCGACAAAGGAAGATCCGCGTGGCCAAGCTCTGGTCCCAACCCAAGGACAACGGCGACAAAGAGCGCGTTCGCGACGCATCGGACATTGTCCGCATTGTGGGCGACAGCGTGGCGCTGCGCCCCAAGGGACGCGAGTTTAGCGGGCTCTGCCCCTTCCACGACGACCATCGCCCCTCGATGAACGTCATCCCCTCCAAGCAGATCTTCCATTGCTTTGTCTGCGGGGCGAGTGGGGACGTCTTCACATTTGTACAAAAGTTCCATAAAATGGACTTTCGCGAGGCCCTCGAATACCTCGCCGAGCGGGCGGGGATCGCGCTGACGCCCGTGCGGGTGGCGGACGGGGCTGCGCCGGCGGGGCCCAACCGGCGCACCTTGCTGGAAGCAAACTCCGAGGCGAGCCGGTTTTTTCGGGGGATGTTGGCGCATGCCGAGCACGGCAAGCCGGGGCGCGAGGTGATCGAGCGGCGGCGGATTGCATCGGAGATGGTCGAGACTTTTCAGCTCGGGCTGGCCCCGGACCGCTGGGATGGGTTGATGCTCTGGGCCCGCCAGCGCCAGCTCGATGAGGAGTCGCTGGTGGGGGCGGGGCTGGTCAAGCGTCGCGAGAGCGGCGACGGGGCGTATGACGCGTTGCGGCATCGGCTGATTTTTCCGATTCACAACAAGGCGGGGCAGGTGATCGCGTTTGGCGGACGCAAGATCCGCGACGAAGACGAGCCAAAGTACCTCAACAGCCCGGAGACGCCCTTGTTCAACAAGTCGGCGACGCTGTACGCCCTGCACCTGGCGAGCAACAAGATCCAATCGGAGCGGACGGCGATCATCTGCGAGGGGTACACCGACGTCATCGCCTGCCACCAGGCCGGGTTCACCAATGCGGTGGCGACCCTGGGCACGGCGCTGACGCGTGAGCACGCCAGGGAGCTGCGCCTGCGCTGCGACAAAGTGGTGTTGTTGTTTGATGGGGATGACGCTGGGCAACGGGCGGCGGACCGGGCTGTGCCGATCTTTTTCGCCGAGCAGATCGACGTCTGCATCGCGACGCTGGCCTCCCACACCGACGCCAAAGACCCCGACGAGCTGCTCAAGCGCGAGGGGGGGGCGGAGGTCTTTCGCAAAGCCTTGGCGAGCGCCCAGGATCTGATCGAGTATCGTCTGGCGCGAGTCCGGGCCCGCCTGGCCGGGGCGGGGTTGTCGGCGCTGGAGAAGGGGATCACGCAGGAGATCGCCGAGTTTGCGGGGATGGGGCTGGCGACGGCCCCCCCGCAGCGACGGGAGCTGATCGAGCGTCGGCTGGCCGAGATCAGCGGCTTGCGGGAATCCACAATTCGGGCCATCACTCCAGCGGGGCGAAATGGGCCGGCGCGGGTCTTTGTAGAAATGTCAACTGCGGATGAAGGCCCGGATCATTCGAAGGAGTTGGCGCGGCTCAACGGGGGGATTCTCAGCGCATGCGAGCACCTGCTGGGGTGTGTTTTGTGCGACGGGGGATTGTGGTCGCGGATGAGTCTGCCGGACCGGGACTTGGTCGCTCCTGAGGCGTACAGTTCTCCCTTGGTGGCACGAGTTGCAACGCTGATGCAGTCGCTGGGGACGGACGAGCAATCGCCCGCGTTGTCGGCGTTGCTGCAGGCGACTGAAGACGGGGTGATCCAGTCGGCGGCGGTCTGCTTGATGTCGCGAATCGCTTCAGAAACGGATCGGGATGATGCGCGTCTGAGCCAGCACTGGCGGGCGTGTCTGGTGCGGGCGCGGGCGGACCGGATGGCGGGCGCGATGAGCGAGCTTGCGGATTCGCCGGCGGACAAGCTGGCTCAGCTTCGCGAGATCAAGTCGAAACAAGGGGCGGACCGGCGGGTGATGCCCCGCCCGCGGCAGTAGTCCCAGTCGGGTGGTTGCGTCGGTCAGATCGGGTGCTGTGGATTGTGTGGAAGTCTGGCACGCCCGTGGGGGCGTGAACGCAAGGAGACGCGTGTGATCGGAGAACTTCATCCGGCGATCTCGCAGTTGCTTGAGCTGGCCCGGCGTCGCGGGTGGCTGAGCTACGAAGAGCTCAACAACACCCTCCCCGACGAGATGGTGGACCCGTCGCGATTGGACGAGCTGCTGGTCTTCATCGATCGGCTGGGGATCGAGGTGATCGACGAGCTGGAGTATCGGGCCCGGGTGCATCGCCAGGCGCTGGACCGGGGGGACGCGCCGCCAAAGTCGGGCGGGCCCTTGATGCCTCAGTTCCGGGCGATGAGCGTCTCGGGAGGGGAGCGGGTGGCGGAGGCGGTGTCGCTTCGGCAGAAGCTGACGACGGCGGCTCAAAAACTGATCGCCGCGGACATCGACCAGACGGACGCGGAGGAAGCCGAGCTACAGCGCGACCTGGCGGAGGTGGTCTCGGAGGAGACGACCGGCAAGCGGGTGGACGACCCGGTTCGGATGTATCTGTCGCAGATGGGGTCGATCCCGCTGCTGACGCGCCCCGAAGAGATTCGCCTGGCGAAGAAGATCGAGACGACGCGGATGATCTTCCGGCGCCGGTGCCTCGAGAGCGAGTACGTGGTGTCGCAGGCGGTGGAGATCTTGAAGATGGTGCACAAGGGGGAGCTGCCCTTTGATCGCACGATGCGGATCTCGACCGCCGAGCCCAACGCCAAGAGCAAGATCGCGCAGCGGATCCCGGTCAATCTCCCGACGATCGAGCGCTTGCTGGAGCTCAACCGCGCCGACTGGGAGCAGCTGCAGGAAGCGAACCGGGCGGAGGACGGGCCCAAGGCCGACGAGCTCCGCACGCGTTTGTTTGCCCGGCGGCGTCGGATGGCGACGTTGACCGAGGAGCTGAGCCTGCGGACGGGGCGGATCATCCCGCTGATGAGGAAGCTGCGGAGCATTGCGAAGAAGATGCAGGACCTGGACATCGAGCTCCGCCGTGCGACGGGGCAGAGCGTCGGCAAGGCCCGCAAGAATCGCCCGATCAAGAAGTACGACCCCGAGGACATCGAGGTGATGCGCGAGGAGCTCGACGGGCTCAAGTCGCTGCTGCTGGAGCACCCGGGCGAGGCGGTTCGGCGTGTGCGCGATCTCAACACCGTCTTCTGGGAGTACGAGCAGGCCAAGCGGGATCTGTCGGGGGGAAACCTGCGCCTGGTGGTTTCGATCGCCAAGAAGTATCGCAACCGGGGGCTGTCGTTCCTGGATGTGATTCAGGAAGGGAACACCGGCCTGATGCGGGCGGTGGACAAGTACGAGTACAAGCGCGGGTACAAGTTCAGCACCTACGCGACGTGGTGGATCCGCCAGGCGATCACCCGGGCCATCGCCGACCACGCCCGGACCATCCGCATCCCCGTGCACATGATCGAGACGATGTCCAAGCTGCGCAACTTTCAGAAGGCGATGCTGCAAGAAAGCGGCGTGGAGCCGACGATCGAGGAGTTGTCCGAGCGGGCGGGGATGAGCAGCACCGAGGTGCGGCGGGTGATGAAGATCAGCCGGCACCCCGTCAGCCTGGATCGCCCGGTGGGCGAGAGCGAGGACAGCTACTTCGGGGACTTCATCGAAGACGACTCGCAGCAGGCCCCTGGGGATGTCGCGGCCAGCGACATGCTCAAGGCCCGCATCGAGAGCGTGCTCAAGACTCTGACCTATCGCGAACGGGAGATCATCAAGCTGCGTTACGGGATCGGCGACGGGTACACCTACACGCTCGAGGAAGTCGGGCGGATCTTCAAGGTCACGCGCGAGCGGGTCCGGCAGGTCGAGGCCAAGGCGATCCGCAAGCTCCAGCACCCGGTGCGGGCCCGCAAGCTGCAGGGCTTTGTGGAGGGGAACGTCTACAAGGAAGTGCGCACCGAGTCCAAGGGGGCAGAGCCGGCGCTCCATCTCGCCCCGGCGGGCGTGCTGACGCCGGAGCTGGAACCATTGCCCGCGTCGCCATCGCTGCTGGACCATGAGGAGTTTCATGAGCCCGGCGACGATCTTGACATGATGTCTTGATGACCAGGTGGGCAGGGCGGCATAGACTCGTGCCCCTGGGGAGTAGCCCCCGCGGCGCGTGCCGCGGATGAGCGAGCCGTCAACACGGATAGGCTGAAGCATCCAGCCTGTCCCGGTTCACTCGCAAGCGCTGTTCAAAGCGCGTGGCAAGACCAGCCGTTGCAGATGCGCCGATTCTCTGCGCTGGGCGTGCCAATCCACGCCTGGTGCCGTCGGCGTGGCGGAGGCTGACTTTGCTCGCGTTACTTGCTTCACTCCAATCGACCCTTCCCCCCGGTGGCGCCTCGCACACGTTGGCGTATGTCATTTTCATCGCGCTGGTCTGCGTCTTTCTTGCCCTGGACCTTGGGGTCTTCCATCGCCACTCCCATGTCGTGTCGATGAAGGAGGCGGTCACCTGGTCGATCATTTGGATCTGCTGCGGCTCGGGCTTTGCGGGCGTTGTCTACCTCGCGTACGAGAACCACTGGCTGAGCCTGGGGATCGATACCCCGTCGTACGCTGTGGATTTGGCCACTGGCAAGCACGGGGTGGTGAACGCCACGGTCGGCGGATTTGAAGCCGCCAAGCAGTACCTCGCGGGGTATCTGGTCGAGAAGTCGTTGGCGATGGACAACATCTTTGTGATCGCGATCGTCTTCAAGTATTTCGCGGTCCCCGACAAGTATCAGCACCGGGTTCTTTTCTGGGGGATCATCGGCGCGTTGCTGATGCGGGGGGTGATGATCTACCTCGGGGCGGAGCTGGTCCACAACTACACCTGGGTGCTCATCATTTTCGGGATCTTCCTGCTGCTGACCGCCCTCAAGATGGCGATCATCAAGAGCAACGACGACCCGGGGCAGAACCCGGTCGTCCGGCTCGCCAAGAAGTACTTCCCGGTTGCGGACTTCATGGACGGGGAGCGGTTTTTCACCCGGCGGACGATCGCCCCGACGTATGCCAAGGACCCCAAGACCGGCGAAATGGTGATGCAGCCGGCCCTCGCGGGCACGCTGTCGAAGCGTTCGCGGCTCACCCCGCTCTTTCTGGCGCTGCTGGTGGTCGAGGTGACGGACCTGGTCTTTGCCGCGGACAGCATCCCGGCGATCTTCGCCATTACCCCTGACCCGTTCATTGTCTTCACGAGCAACATCTTCGCGATCATGGGCCTGCGCGCTCTGTACTTCTGCCTGGCGGCGATGATGAACCGCTTTAGCCTGCTCAAGCCCGCGTTGATCGTGATCATGGCCTTTGTGGGCGTGAAGCTGATGCTGTTGGCGACCCCGCCCTATATCGACAACATTCTGGGCGTGGTCGGGATCAAGGTCGCGGAGGGTAACCCGATCAAGATCCCGACGGCCTGGTCGTTGGGGGTGGTGCTGGTGGTGTTGTTGATCGGGGTGGTGGGCTCGCTGCTGCTGCCGCCCAAGGCCGAGGAAGCGCCGGCGAAGTAGGAGAGCGGATTCGAGGCAGGGCGGCGCGGGCTGCTTGGGTGGCAGGGCACTCGGTGCCGTGATCCGGCTCGGAGAGCCGGACTACCTCGACACACCGGCTCGGAGAGGGCTGGGCTACCTCGACGGACCTGAGTTAGATCCGATCTAGGCCCCCTTGGCGGGGAAGGCGAGGGCGCCGTCGCCGGTGACCCATGAATAGGCGGCGAGGACGGCGCGGACATGGTCGCTGGCCCGATGGCGGGAGCGGACAAACTCGTGGGCGTTGGCCGCGAGTTGGCGGGATTTTTCGAGATCGGTCAGAATGTCACCCACGACGCTCCGCCAGGCCCCGCGTTCAGGCTTGGCGACGGTGCGGCAAGTGCGTCCGTCCTGGAGATAGCTGACGCACGGGTCCGCCGCGGCGGCGACGATCATTCCTGATGCGAAGGCCTCGAGAATGATGCTGCGAACCTCCCCGCTGGCTTCCGGTTGGACGAGGACCGAGCCCTGCAAGAGCAGATCGCGGCGGCTCTCGAGCTCTTCGATCAGGGAGAACCGGTCTAGCAATTTGAGCTCTCTGGCGCGGCGCCACAGCCCGGCCCTGCGGGCGGCCAGCGCGTCGCAGAAGACGATCAGCTCCGGGTGCTCGGCCATGACGACGGCGATCCCCGTGAGCGCTTCGTCGAAGGCCTTTGGGTCGCGCCCCGCTCCGACCAGCATGAGCGAGGGGGCCAACCCTGGAGGCATGACCGGACGCAGCACCCCCGGGGCGTGCACCCCCCAGGTCGCCAAACGCACTGGGGCCTCGCCTGGCCCGATCGCCTCCACCAGAGATCGCTCGATGACCTCGTCGGGGGCGAGAAAGAGCGGCTGACTCTCCCCGGGCCACTTGTCGGTGCGGGCCCGGGTGGCCAGGCCCGTCCGCCATACCTCAAAGACCAGGGCGGCCCCGAGTTCTTCGGCGACGGCGGCCCCCAGGCCCCACACCGACCCGCCAAAGACGTGGACGATGTCGAGGGCTTTGGTGTCACCCGAAGCGTCGGCGACGCTGGTGATGGCGCGGGCCAGGCGCCGGGCCGCCAGGGGGCGGGTGATCGCCAGCGTGCGCGGCGAGTATGAAATCACCTTGGAATAGACGCTCCCCAGGTCGCTGCCAAGACCATCGGGCACGGCGTGAACCACCCGCACGCCCTCGTCCACCAGCCCGACTTCGAGGCGCGACAACAGCGTTCGCTCTCGCGACGCAAAGAACCCGTCGGCCAAGATCAGCACGCGCATGGGGAGAGTCTACGGGCGCTCCGCTTGTGCCTGCGGGTTGCTCGCCACCATCACCTCGTGCCCGGGCGCGATCTCTTGGAGCGTTCCCATCCCTGGGTCGCCGGGCCACCACGCGTGCAGGCCTGCGTTTTGCTCGATGACCCGGTCGCTCATCGCGGCTTGGCCCACCGTCGCCAATCTCTCGCGCCTGGCCCCCAGCCTGGGCGCGCTCGCGAGCAGCGCCCGCGTGTATGGATGACCCGGGGACTTCATGATGACGGGCGCCGGGGCCGACTCGACCACTCGTCCTTGCAGCATCACGAACACGCGCTGGGCCCGCTGGGCAACCAGCCCCAAATCGTGTGAGATAAGCATGACGCCCAGTTTTCGCTCGGCTCGAAGCTCGTCCAGCAGGTCAAGCACGCGGGCCTGCACGGTGACATCGAGCGCGGTCGTCGGCTCGTCGGCCAGGAGCAGGCTGGGGTCGCCCGCCAACGCCATCGCGATCATCACCCGCTGGCGCATTCCTCCTGAGAACTCGTGCGGGTACGCATCCAGGCGCCCGGCCGAATCGGCGATTCCAACGCGGGCGAGCAGTGAGGCGGCTTCGACCCTGGCCGCCCGGCCTGAGGAGCCACGATGGACCCGCAGCGATTCCATCACTTGCTCTCCGATCGAGAAGACCGGATTCAAGCTGGTCATGGGCTCCTGAAAAATCATCGCGATGTGGCGCCCGCGCAGGCTGCGCCGGGCTTGGGTGTTGAGGCGCTCCAGGCTCTCTTCGCGCCCTTGCAAGGTCAGGCGCATCGTGCCGGCGTGCAGGCTGGCCCCGGCGGGGAGCAGGCCCATGATCGCCAGGGCCGTGAGGCTCTTGCCGCTGCCGGATTCGCCGACGACCCCAACCGTTTCCCCGCGCGAGATGTCCATCGAAACGCCATGAAGCACGGGCCGAGCGCCGAAGCTCACGGAGAGATCGCGGATCGTCAGCAGATTCTCATTTGCTCCTTCGCTCACGAGGCACGCCCCTTGGGGTCCAGCGAGCGGCGCAGCGCTTCACCCACCAGGTTGAGGCAGAGCAGCGTCACCCCAAGCAGGAGGCAGGGGAAGACGATGAGCCACCAACTGGAATCGACTGGGTTGATCTCTGCGAGGCCTTCAGCCGCCAGTGAGCCCCAGCTTGGCATCGGCGGCTTGACCCCGATCCCCAGAAAGCTCAGGAACGCTTCCTGGAGCATCGCCTGTGGGACGGTCAACGCGGCGTAGACAAAGATCGTCCCCCACAGGTTGGGAAGGACATGGCGGACGAAGACTCGCGCAGGCGGAAGGCCGATGGCCCGGGCGGCCAGGACAAACTCGCGCGATTTGATGGTCATCACCTGTCCACGGATCACGCGGGCCATCGTCAGCCAGCTCACCCCGGAGATCGCCACCAGTAGCGTGGAGAGGTCGATCAAGCTGCGGGTCGACGCCGAGATGTTTCGAGGAGGTAAGGCCTTGAGAGCCGCGGCGTCGAGCTGGGCGCTCCAGGCCCGATTGCGGGCGAGCTCGGCCCGGGCCTGGGGCAGCGTCGCGCTTCGCCCGTCGGCCTGAATCGCAGCGATCGCTTGCGAATCGACCCATTTCGCCCGCTCGCGCTGACGCGACACAAGCTCGCCCACCACCGAGTCGGTCGCTACCGCCAGCAAGACCACCAACAGGACATAGGGCAAGCCGTAGAGCACGTCGACGACGCGCATCATGAGGCCGTCGAGTCGCCCGCCCGCGAATCCGGCGATCCCGCCATAGATGGTGCCGATGAGCATACTGATGGCGGCAGCCGCCAGCCCGACGACCAACGACACCCCGCCCCCCGCCAGGCACCGAATGAGCTCACTGCGTCCAAGAGTGTCTGAGCCGAGCCAGAACCCGCGCCCGGCCCCTGTCCACCAGGGCCCGACCCGGGCGAGGTCGAGCGAGCCGGCGTTGTAGCGGGCTTCGCCGCTGGGGTCTGTGCCCATGGTGTAAGGCAAGGTTCCCAGGCACGCCAAAAGCAAAAGAACAAGCATGCACACGCCAAAGGCCCCAGCCCGATTGGCCGAACCCCAGCGCCACCATCGAAGTATGCGAAAAGGCCCGCTCACGCGGCATCAACATAGGTCAATCTCGGCCCGCTCGCCCCCGGCGCCCGCTCAGACCGCCGACGCGAGCGCCCCACCCACCACCAGGCCAGCACGCCGACGACTGCCAACACGCACACGCCGGCGACGACGGGGACCAGGATCGCAAGCACCGAGAGAACGGTGGCCAGCGCCGTCTGAACCAGGTTGATGAAGGGATTGAGCAAGCCGGCGGTGGTGACGGTGGAGACGCCACGAGTCGAGACGGTCGCGACTTGGGTAAGTCCGGCCGCCCCGCCACCCGCCACCAAGCCCGTCGCCCACATCAGCAAGGGGTGCATGTGCTCGACCTGCGAGGCAGTCACGAGCGTGCCCGCGACGACGGCACAGGGTGTGGCGATGACGTCAAGAGCATGGTCGAGCCAGGGCCAAACCGCGGCAACGCACTCGACCACCGTTGCGACCGATAATGCCACCAGCACGGGCCAGGAAGCGAGAAACTCAAACTGATGACCCACCGACACGAAACCAGCCCGGGCCCCGATTGCGAGCACCAGCAGGGGCACAAAGACCCGAAACCCGCAAGCCGCGGCCAAGGCAACACCGACGCATAATCCCAGGGCGATGTCCATCGGACCTTTATTCGGAAAAGCCCGGGGGGCCTTTCGGGGTGGTTCTGGTCGTCAACGCCTTGGGGCGGGCAGTGGCGCGTGATTCCCCGCGCCGGCGTCGAGACCGGCTATCGCCGTCGCGCATCACCACCACGACGCGATGATCGCCGCGTATAACGGAATGCCCAGGATGATGTTGAAGGGAAAGGTCACGCCCAGCGAGAGGGAGACATACAGGGCCGGCTCGGCTTTGGGGATGGCAAGGCGCAGGGCCGCCGGGGCGGCGATGTATGACGCAGAAGCGCCGAGGACGGCGAGCAAAGTCGCGTCTCCCGGACCGACCCCTAGGGCCTTGGCGCTGGCGATCGCGAGCAGGGCGTTGAAGAGGGGCGCGACGACGGCGAAGACGAGGAGCAAGCGCGGGGCGCGCAGCACCTCACGCACTCGCCGGGCCGCCAGCAGCCCAAGATCGAGCAAGAAGAACGCCAGCGCCCCGGGGAAGGCGTCTGTACAAAGCGGTTTGAAGGCGGCGTACCCCTTCTGCCCCGTCAGCCCCCCCACCACGATGCTCCCCAGCAGGAGCAAGACGGGCCCGTTGAGCAGGGACTCATGCAACAGCGAGCC
>JAKFUN010000199.1 GCA_021732675.1 Phycisphaerales bacterium | reverse complement strand
TACCGGGACGCCTGAGCGTCCATGACTGGGCGTCGTTCTTCGGGGCCGGGGGCGAGGAGATCAACCCGCGGGTTTCGACCGTGGCAGGGCTGATTCTTGACCGCCTGGGGAGGGTGCCCCGGGTGGGAGATGAGGTGCAGATTCGCAACGTGCGTCTCCGGGTGGAGCGGATGCGGGGGCGAGTGATTGAGCAGGTGGGCGTGGCGGTACGCGATGCAGCGGAGGTTGCCACGTGAACCCCGTGCTTGAGATCGCGCTGTGGGGGCTGGCCTTGGTGGCGTGTTTGATCGCGTCGGGGGTGATCAGCGGCGCCGAAATTGGTCTGTACTCGCTCAACAAGGTGAGGCTGAGCTTGAAGGCCGCCACGGGCGATGTGCGGGCGAGGGTGATCGCGACCGAGCTGTCCCGGCCCGATCGATTGCTGGCGATGCTGCTGATCAGCAACAACGTGGTTCACTACCTGAGCGCGGCGGCGATGACGGCCATCCTGTCACACGAAGGGCTCAGCGCCGGCGCCGTGGCGATCTGGAGCTCGGTGGTCTTGACCCCGGTTTTGTTTGTGCTGGGCGAGGCGATGCCCAAGGAACTTTTCCGGGTTCACGCCGATCGCCTGACGTACGTCATCGCGATCCCGCTGCGGGCGCTGCGGGTGTTGCTGACGGTCACGGGGGTGCTGCCGCTGGTGCGGGGGCTGACGCTGGCCACCGAGCGGGCGACGGGCCTGCGCGACGAAGGGCTGTCGGACGCCCGCCAGCGGATGGCGCACCTGCTGAAGGAAGGGGCGGGGCTTGGGGTGCTGAGCGAGAGCCAGGTTTCACTACTGGACCGGGCGTTGGTGCTCGGAAACGTCACGGTCGGGGACGAAATGACCCCGTGGGCGAAGGTCAAGACCCTGCCAGCCGACGCGGATCGTTCGCGGGCGATGCGGCTGCTTTCGGAAATCGCCCATTCGTGGGTGCCGGTGGTGGATCGGTCGGGACGGGTGGTGGGGGTGCTGCGCCAGATGGATTTGTTCATCAAATCCGATCGCGAGCCGATACAACTGGTTGGCCAGCCGGTGGTGATGGGGACGACGACCAAAGTGCGCGAGGCGCTACTTCTGCTCCGGCAGAGTGCGACTCCGGTGGGGATGGTGCAGGATTCGTTCGGACGCCCGCTGGGAATCGTCAAGACCAAAGATCTTGTAGAGGCGCTCACGGGCGAACTGGCGGACGTGTGACGCGGTATGGAAGCAGGCGGGTGCGGGGCGCGTGTGGCGGGCCGGGCGAGCGTCTCAACGGATGGGTGCAAGGAGGCTGCTATGGGAGTTGGCGCAGTTCGCAGGGGTGGTAAGGGCTTCTTGCTCGGCACGGCGCTGATCTTTTTGGGATATCTGTTTCTGGCGAGGATCTTTGGGGGTTCGGGCCCGCCCCCGGTCTTTGCGGAGAAGGTGACCCTGGAGAGTGCCGCGGCCAGCGCGCGCCAAAGCGGCAAGCCGGTGCTGGCGCTGGCGTCGGCGGATTGGTGCCCGCCTTGCCGCCAGCTAGAGGCCGGGGCGCTGCGCGACGCGGGCGTGGAAACCTGGATTCGTCAAAACACCCATGCCGTGTTTCTGGATTTCACAGAGCCCCAGGGCGAGTTGGGGGAGCGGCTGAATGTCACGGCCTTGCCGACGATGCTGCTCATGCGCGACGGCAAAGAGATTTCTCGCCAGGAGGGGCTGATGGACAAGACTGCGTTGCTGGCGTGGCTGGGGGCGTTCAGCGGGCCCCTGGAAGATTGGAAGGCAGGGCACCCGGGCCAAGAGCCGCCACGGATCGCTAAGAACCACGGTGCCGGCGATCAGCCGGCACCGGGCTCAGCTCATGGTGCGAAATAGCCGACTCACCGAAGCGGGTTGATGAAGAGCCCGGTGGCAAGCTTGGGATAGAAAAATGTACTCTTCTGCGGCATGAGCTGACCCGCTTGGCTGATCTCTCGCACCGCCCGCAAAGGCGTCGGCTTGACGATGATCGCGAGTTGCGCAAAGCCGGTGCCGCCTCCGGCGCCGGTCTCCGCGCCCTTGCCGATGGCGTCAACCTCGGCGAGGGTGTGGGGGAAGGCCCACTTGACCGGCTCACCGGCGTTCAGGGTCTTCTGGCAGATGTTCTCAACAATGGCGTACTGGATCAGGGCGACATCAAGGTCACGCCAGGCACGGGGCTTGTCGTGAAAGCGGGCCTTGAGCGGATCACGCTGCACGAAGGTCGCAACGTAGCACTTGGCGTTCGCGAAGTCGTAGAGCCCCAGCACGTTGGTGGGCAAAGGGGCCTGAGGCATCGTGATGTTCATCATCTCACGCTCGATGTCTGCCAACTTGCACGGAGCGGGTGAGATTCGCAGCAGGTCCTTCGAGGCCTTGGCGAAGGCGTCGAAGGAGTATCCATTCATCCCTCCCAGCACCCGGTGGGTCGGCCAGATCACCAGGCCAGGGTCGCTCATGCCGATCAGCACGATCATGCAGCGCCGGGCGGGATGGTCGGCGGGCACGGGGCCATCTTTTTCGAGAGCCGCGAGGTAGTTGAGACCGGTGGTATAGCGGTGGTGCCCGTCGGCGATGAAGACGTCGTCAGTTTGAAGGGCCCGCTGGTAGCGCTGCTGGATCGCGTTGTCGGTGATGGTCCAGACCTCGTGGAGCGTCCCGTCATCGGTGGTGGCGGTGTGATCGGGCTTGTAGGCATTCATCACCTCGTGCAACAAGGCCGTGGCGAGTCCCTGGTCGTCGGCGTGCAGGCCGAAGATCGGCGAGAGCTGGGTGTGGGTGGCCTTCATGAGGGCCATGCGGTCTTCTTTGGGGCCTGAAAAGGTTTCTTCGTGGGGGAGCATGCCCCCCCCTTCGCGCGGTCCAAAGGGCACGGTCTCTACGCAGCAGGCCATACCCGAGCGCTGCACCTTGCGCCCGTCGGCGTTGGTGAAGCTCTGGCGATAGGCGAACATGACCGGCTCGCGCGACTGGGTGAGCACGCCCTGGGAGATCAGAGACTGAAGGGCGATAGCCGCCCCGTCGTAGGAGGCCTGTGGGCCCAACTCCTTCGCCGGGGTGTGGGGCAGGTCGATGGCAACGATGTTGCGTGGGTCCTTGGCCAGCAGCTTTTGTTTGCCGGCGTTGTCCAAAACGTCGTAGGGCGGCGCGACGACCCCCGAGAGGTCTTTGCCGGTGGAGTAGGTGAGGGCCCGGAAGGGATGTACGTGTGGCATGGAGCAATTCTAACTGGTTCGGGGGCGGGCCGCCGGAAGAGGTCGGCGGCCAGGGATCAGGCCCGGCGCAAGGTGACCAGCACGATCTCGGCAGGGGCGTTGAAACGCATGGGGAACCCATTACCGACCCCATTGGAGACCACGAGCTTGCTGGTCCCCCGTGTGTACAGCCCGGAAAGATATTTGAAGAAGAGGCGAGTGGGGCAGAGACCCGGGAGCGGGTTGAGTTGCCCCCCATGGGTGTGCCCGGAGAGGGTGAGGTGCACGCCCGCCGGGGCGGCAAAGTCAAAGGCGTGAGGGTGGTGGGCGAGGAGAATCGAAAAGGCTCCGTGCCGCTCGGTTCCAACGAAGTAGCCCGCGTTGGCTTCCAGCTCGACCCCGTTCCTGGGGACATCCCCCAAGCCCCAGCAGATGCCCATCAGCTCCACGGGCACCCCGCGGATGGAGATAAGCTGGCGCTGGTTCTGGAGCAAGGGCACAGAGGCTTGGCGCATTCCCTCGGCAAACCTGGCCCGACTCTCAAACAGGTCATGGTTGCCCTCGCACGCAAAAAGGCCATATGGAGCGTCGGTGCGATTGAGGGCAGCGGTCCCGGCGGGCAGGTCGGCGATTGCATGATCGATCAGGTCGCCGGTTGAGAGCACGATGTCCGGGCGGAGCGAGTTGGTCACCTCGCTGACTCGGCGCAGCAGACGCTCGCTGGTGAAGTTCCCGACGTGCATGTCGGTGATATGGGCGATGGAGACCCCGTCCAGGTCTGCAGGGAGGGCCGCGAAGGGCACGTCGATGCGCCGGACCCGGAATGAATCCATCTCAGCCAGGGCTTTGCCACTGCACAGAATGGTCAAGGTCGGTGGGGCGGCGATCAGCGTTCCTAGAAACGCGCGGCGGGCAGGGGACGCTGGCTCGGATCTCGCTAAGGCTTGAGCCGCCGCTTCGCCCGGCAACGCAGCCCGGCGTTGTCGTCTCCACCTCAAAATGTGGTCCGCCAGCACCAATGGAGTGCTGGCTGCCAACGAACCAGGGAAGATCACCAACGTCCAGACGTACGTCGAGGTGATCCACACCAGCGGGGGTTTGGAGGTCCAAAGCTCGGCTCGTCGCCCGACGACCCAGATATACCCCGCGAGCATCAGGCCCCAGGCGATGGTGAGGAGAGCTCGCCACAGTCGAGCGCGTTTGAGGGCCCTGAGTGTGATGAAGGCCCACACCCACCAGGCAATAGCCAGACAGGGGATCGAAAACAGGATGATCAGAAATAGGTTCATAAAAGCGGGACCGGACAATGCGTGCGCGTGGTACGACGCTGAGATCAACGCGGTTCGCGAAGATCAGTATCGGTTTTTGTGTCCGGCATCCAGCGGCGGGAGGGCACAGGATGCTGAAGAAGGCACCGAGGCAGGCGGCATCCAGGCACCAAGTGCGCGAGGGGGCTATTTGGCGGGATACGTGAAAACGCCCCGCCCGGTCTTGTCGCCCAGACGCCCGGCGCTGACAAGCTGCTTCAGCAGCGGGCAAGCGCGATATCGGTCGTTGTTGAGCCCGTCGGCCAAGACATTCATGATGTTCACGCAGGTGTCCAGCCCGATGAAGTCGGCCAGGCGCAAGGGGCCCATGGGGAAGTTGCACCCGAGTTTCATGATGCCGTCGATGGCGTCGGGCTCGGCGACCCCTTCCATCCAGGCGTAGAAGGCCTCGTTGATCATCGGCATCAGCACGCGATTGCTGATGAACCCCGCCCGGTCGTTGGCCTTGAGGGGCGTCTTGCCCAGCTTGGTGGCCAGTTCGATGGTGCGGGCGACGACCTGTGGGTCGGTTTGGATCGCCGGGATGACCTCCACCAGCGCCATCAGCGGCACGGGGTTGAAGAAGTGCATGCCAACGACGCGCGATGCGGCACTCCCGGCGGCGGTGGCGATCTCGGTGATGCTGATGCTACTGGTATTGGTCGCCAAGACCACCTCGGGGCGCGTGAGTATGGCCGCCAGCTTCTTGAACAGGTCCTTTTTCACCATCGCATCTTCGACGACTGCCTCGACGACCCAGTCGACCTTGGCGAGATCATCCAGCGACTGCGTAAAGCTGATCCGGGCCAAGGCGGCGTCGGCGTCGGCCTGGGAGAGCTTGCCCTTCTCGACAAACTTGCTCAGTGACTTCTTGTGGACGCCCATGCAGCGATCGATCGCCCCCGGGAAGCTGTCGAAGAGAATGACAGGAATGCCGCTGGTCGCGGCGATCTGCGCGATGCCCCCGCCCATTTGTCCTGCGCCCACAACGCCGATGGTGTTGATGCTCATGCCCAAGGGTAGCGGCAGCCCCGGCGACCGAAAAGCCGTCCACGCCCCGGGCGGCATAAAACCCCCCCATGCCGAGCATCGCGCAGCTCGAAAAACTTCTGGCCCTTGACCCCCACGATCCCTTTGTCCTCTATGGCCTGGCCCAGGAGCATGCCAAGGCCCGGGACTTTGCCAGGGCCTGCGATTTTTATGATCGCTGCCTGGCAGCCGACGCGGGGTACTGCTATGCCTACTTCCACAAAGCCAAGGCCCAGCAGAGCGCTGGGGACGAGACGGGGGCGATCGCAACCCTGCGGGCTGGAGTGACCTCAGCCAAGAAGGCTGGCGACATGAAGGCGCTCGGGGAGATTTCTGGATTTCTGGACGAACTTACATGACGACCGAATCGGCGGATGGATTGTTCGGGGGTGCTGAAGTGGTGTCGCGCGTGAAGACTGACGTGCGCGATGCGACCTTGGTGCACGTGTATGTCGGCAGCCGCAAGGTGGGGAGTTTGCCCGTGGCGGACGCGGAAGGCCTGGGCGTGGTGCCGGGCGTGGCGTGGACCATGGGCTTGAAGGGGTTGTGCGAGACGGCGATCAATGTCCGCCGCGCGCTGCGCCGGGCGACCGGGTGGCTGGCGTCGGGGGAATTGACGGTGGCGGAGCTGCGGACGCGTTTGGAGCTGGCAGGTTTCTATCAGAACGTCATTGAGAAGGTACTGGCCAAGCTGGCGGGCACCTTCGCGCAAAAAGACGAGCGGGCGGCAGATGCGTCGCTGCGAAAACTCCTCCGGCGGCTACCCGCCTCGAATAATCACATGGAAGAGGTGCTGGCTGCCCGGGGGGTTGGTGAGGACGACGCGGCGGCGGCCATCGCCCGGGCCACCGACGGGGAGAGCGACGATGACCTTGCCCTCCGGGCCGCCTACCGAGTGTTCGCGGGGTTGCCCCAGGGTTTGGACGGCTCAACGGCCTGGCGTCGGGTCTTGGGCGCGCTGGCCCGGCGGGGCTTCTCAGAGGATGTGGCGATGGAAGCCGCCCGGCGGGTGATGGGTGATCCGCCCGACACGGAAGGCGAGGAGTAGCCGGGACGCTTCGGGGCCGGGGGGCAGAACGCCGCGAGGGGCTTAGCTCGGGTACGCTTGCCCTATGACCACTCGCTTTGGGATCAAGGTTGACAATCCTCGGACGGTCGCAAACTCGGGGTTGTTGGTGGCGTCGTGCGCGATGCTGCTGGGGGCGTGCGCGGCCCCCAACGACCGCGAGATGCTGGGGCGGATCGATGGCGGGACCCGGATCGGCCTTCTTGCTCCCTCGGTTGATCGCCCTGAGAAGACTCTCAAGCCGGAGGGTCCCTCGCTGACCGGGCTGGATCGCAGCGATTGGGCGCCGGTGACCGTGGAGCAGCCGGTGGACGGGGTGTATGGGTGGCATCGATATGCCCGGGTGTACTACTTCACGGATAAGACGAGCCGCCAGCGAGGTGGGCCGGTCACGGCGCTGAGCGCGCTGGAACGCAGTGGCCCGGTGCAGACCAAGTTGGTCCTGGAAGCCGCGGCGTCGGGCCCGCTGGCGTTTTACGATCTGGTGGCGATGCCCTTCCGGGCGATTACCGCTCCGCCCTGGGAGGATGTTCGGACTGTCCCCCGGTCCTATTGGCGTTCGAGCTTGGGTACCCCTGTGACGGGCTCGTCCGAGGCCGACTCGGCAGCCCCGGCCGGGAGCGTGCCATGAGCGGGGCGTCTGGACTCGATGATCGCGGGTTGCCTCGGGGGTATCCGCTCAAGCCCGAGTATGAGATCTCACCCCGCCACGCCAAAGAACTGCTCGACGCAGGCAAACTGGTGCTGGTGGATGTGCGGACCGGCGAGGAGTGGGACCTGGTTCATGTCCCGGGAACCAGCCACGTGGCGCTCAGCGAGATCGAAAAACGCTTCGACGAGATCGAAGTCCCCGAGGGGGCGATGGTGGCCACCCTTTGCCATCACGGGGTGCGATCGCTCAAGGCCGCCCTTGCGCTGCGGGCCTGTGGGCGACCCGAGCTCGCGCAGGTCAAGTCGGTGGCGGGGGGGATCGATCTCTGGTCGCTCGCGGCCGACCCCAGCGTTCCCCGTTACGAACGCGGGCCCGGCGTGCTGCGTGTGACCGGTACCTGAGCAGCCGCGCCGATCACTCTTTCTTCATGATGAACAGGTAGTTGAATCCGCGAAGAAAGAAATTGCCCTCTTCCGCGGCTTTGCGCCAGTTGCCCCGGTCGAGCTTCTGGTTGTGACGCACCACGCTGATGATGTCTACCGGCTTGAAGTGCTGACGCAAGCGGGCGAAGAGCTCAAAGCCGATGGGCATGAAGACCGCGCCGCCTTCGGCCTTGGTGTTTTTCTCGCTTCGATCGCCGGCACCACTGGCCCGCTTGCGAAACGAGTCAGAGACGTAGAGACCCATGTAGCGTCGGGGCTTGAGTATGCGATGAATCTCGGCGAAGACACGCTCCATCGCGGCGTAATAGCCGCTGGCTGGGTCGGAGGCGTCGAGCTTGCCGATGCACTTTGGGTCATCGGAATACTCGATGTGGGTGGAGTAGGGGGGATCGATGAACACAAAGTCGGCGGACTCTTTGTCGAGGAGGATCTTGCGGGCGTCTCCTTGGCGGATGTCCGGGCGGGATGGCGCGAGATCCAGCCCGACGGGGGCGCGTTTGAGGTCGGTGCAGACGTCGATGGTGGTGCCTGAACCGCACATCGGGTCGACGACCACATCCCCCTCGCGGGTGTAACGCATCAGCAACTGCCAGATGACCCAACTGGGAGTCGCCCCGGCGTAGGCCTTGTCGCCTTGCATGGCACTCGGGCGGCCCCGCACCCCGCCCGGGTTGTAGTGCATGCTGGGGTACTCCCAGAGCGTGGTGGGCATGACACGCAGCGTGGGGCGCTCGAAGGGAACCCGGCGTGGGGAGCGATCCGGGCGAGGGTTGGGGGGAGGCTTGGTCATGGCGCGGGCGACGCTAGCTGGCGCGAAGCTGCTCGGAGAGCAGGGCCACAATCCGGGCTTTGGTCTGCTCGATGGTGGCGTTGGTGCGGGCGCCGGCTGCCCGGACGTGCCCGCCACCGCCCAGCTTCTTGGCGACGACGTTGACATCCACCGCGAGCGGCCCGGCCTTGCTGCGAAGGGAGATCTTGGTGATTGGGCCTTTGCCCTCCTGGCCGTACTCCTCGGGGGAGGCTTCGGTGAACAAGGCGGTCACCTGCACGGTGGGGATGGATTGGCCAAAGTCGACAAACCCGCCGGACTCGCCGGGCTGGGCCCCGACCGCTTGCATGTCCTGGCGGCTAACGCTCATGGTGGCGATCCGTCCGGCGTCGTGCAGCTCCAGCGTCGCGAGGGCCCGCGACAGGAGCTTTAGGCGCGACGCGGTCTCGCGCTGCTCGACCGCTTGATATAGGCGCACGTGGTCGGCACCGGCTTCGAGCAGCTCGCCGGCGGTGTGCATCACCGCCCGCGAGACGTTGCTATGCCGAAACCAGCCCGTGTCGGTGGCGATGCCCAAGTAGCACGCCTCGGCGACCCGGGCCGGCAGGTCGCGCAGGGCGGGTTTGTTGAGGAGCAGGCGGCAGAGCTCGGCGACCGGCTGGCAAGCCGCGGCTGCCCCGGTGTCGATGTGACGCCGGGCGGCGACCTCGGGGTCGCCCTGCACATGATGGTCCACCAGGCACACGCGCTCGCGCCGGGGGCCAAGCCACTGATGCACCTGCTCGAGCTGGGCCCACGAGCCGGTATCGAGTACCACGATCGCATCCGGCTCTTGCTCGGCGCTAACTTCCGCCGGTTCGTCGTGGGGCCCGAAGACCTTGTAAGGAGTCTCCAACGCCACATCCGCCAGCCACGGGGGCGTGGGGCCGAAGTACCAGGCACCGGCGCGGGTGGGGCTGGTCCACTCGCCCGGCTGGTTGAGCGCCCTGACCAGGGCGATGGTGGAACCGATGGCGTCACCGTCGGGCTTGACGTGGGTCAGCACAACGACTCGCCGGGCGGGGCGGAGCGTGCTGGCGATTTCGGCGAGGGTGGCGTTGGTCGACCAAGGTTGGGGCGAATCGGGCAACGGATACCTCGTAGATGGCGAGAGAGCACGGGAGCAGCGCCCGGCGCGGGGCGATGGGAAACGTTGACGGACCTTCCGGCAACAGGATAGAGGAGCCGCGGGGCCAACGCTGGAAACGCGGCCCGCCCCGTGTCGGCGTGCGGCCCGAGCGATGCCAATCGCCCCTGACCAGGCGGGTGCCCGACGTTTTCAATACGCCAGACACTGCATGACAGCCTCACTGACACGCTTGGCGTCGGGGAGATATTCCTGCTCGAGCTTGTAGTAGGGCATGATGGTGTCAAAGCCGGCGACTCGCTGCACCGGGGCCTTGAGGTGCAGGAAGCAGTATTCCTGAATGGTGGTGGCGATCTCGGCGCCGAAGCCGGCGGTTTTGGGGGCTTCGTGCACGATCACGCAGCGACCAGTTTTCTCGACGCTCTGGATGATGGTGTCGACATCGAGCGGGGCGATGGTGCGCAGGTCGATGAGCTCCACCGAAACATCCTCGGGCAGCGTGTCCAGCGCGTCGTTGCACTGATGCACGCTGGCCCCCCAGGTGACGAGGGTGAGGTCGCGGCCTTCCGCCACCACCTTGGCCTGGCCGATGGGAATCGTGTAGTCACCCTCCGGAACCTCTTGGCGATAGGAGCGGTAGACGCGCTTGGGCTCAAAGAAAACGACCGGGTCGGGGTCGCGAATGGCGCTCAGCAGCATGCCCTTGGCATCGTACGGCGTGCTGGGCATGAGCACTTTGAGCCCGGGGGTGTGGGCGTAGATGGCTTCCGGCGAGTCGCTGTGGAGTTCGGGGGCGTGGATGCCGCCCCCCACCGGCACGCGCACGACCATCGGCACGGTGACGGCCCCGCGCGAACGCGTGCGATAGCGGGCGGCGTGGTTCACGAGCTGGTCGTAGGCCGGGCCCAGAAAGCCCTCGAACTGAATCTCGGGAATGGGGCGCATCCCGGCCATGGCCAGGCCGATGGCGCTGCCCATGATGCCGGATTCGCTGAGGGGCGTGTCGATGACGCGCTCCAGCCCGAAGACCTTTTGCAGGCCTTCGGTGACGCGAAAGACGCCGCCGTTAAGGCCGACATCTTCGCCCAGGCACACGACGCGGCTGTCGCGTTCCATTTCCTGGTACAGGGCTTCGTTGATGGCGTCGACCAGGGTGAGGCCTTGGGCGATCATTTGTTCGGTGCGGGGCATGGGGGTCTCCGGTTGAACCAAGCTTGGTGCATCACGCGAAGTATTTCGTCAGTCAGGCTCGCGATGCGATTTTCTGGAAGCACACTGTCGATTCCGCAGTGCGGGCACAAGGCGGTCAGATTCTGGTCGGTCCAAGTCGTGATTGTGGAGGGCGAAAATGTCCCCAAACAGTAAAAGCAGCCGCAGCTTGTTGAGTCGAGTATCGCTTCCCGATGGCGACTGCTGAGGCGGTGGAGCCGTTTCAGCAGCGGCTCAGGTGATGGATCCGTTGCCTCACTCATGGTTCGCAGAAACGCCGGGCGCACTTAGCCCCGCCTGCTCGGGCCGCTGCCCCAGACTGCTCGTCCGCATCGTCTGCTTCTGCAACGCCAGCTCGCGGGGCAACTCCGCGTAGGTGTAGTCGAAAATGTCCGCGATCGCCGGCCTTTCGATTCCCTCGGCCGCCCGCACCACCTCGGTGGCGTTCTGCTTGGCGGCTTCGTCCAGGGCCGCCTGCTTCGCGTCGTTCCACAGGTTTTTGGCCGTCAGATACTTACGCAAACGGATGATCGGGTCCTTGCCCACCCACGCCTCCACCTCGTCGCTGTCGCGATAGCGCCGGGCGTCATCGGCGGTGGTGTGGTCGGCCAGGCGATAGGTCACCGCCTCGATGAACGCCGGGCCTCCGCCGGAGCGGGCACGCTCGACGAAATCGCGAGAGGCTTTATGAACGGCCAGCAGGTCGTTGCCGTCCACCTGAATACACGGCATGTCGTAGGCAAGCGCCTTCTGGGCCACCGTCGCCGAGTTCATCTGCTGTTCACGCGGCACGCTGATCGCCCACTGGTTGTTCTGGCAGAAGAAGATACACGGGATCTGGAACGCGCTCGCGAAGTTCATCGCCTCGTGGAAGTCGCCTTCGCTGGTCGCCCCGTCGCCGAAGAACGTCATCGCCACGCGGGGTTCCTTGCGCATCTTGAAGGCCCAGGCGATGCCCGTCGCGTGCAGCATTTGCGTGCCGATGGGGATGCACAGGGGGAGCTGGCAGACGCCCTTGGGGATCTGGTTGCCGCGTTCGTCGCCCATCCAGTGCAGGAAGATGTAGTGCATGGGCAGCCCGTGCATCCACAAGGCGGCGTTCTCGCGATAGCAGGGCACCAGGAAGTCGGTCCCGCGCTTGAGCGAGAACCCAGCCCCGATGGCCGCGGCCTCCTGGCCTTTGTTCTGCGGGTAGGTGCCCATGCGCTTGGAACGCTGCAGCTTGAACGCGGTTTCGTCCAAGACGCGGCACTTGATCATGTACTGGTAGAGTTCCAGGATGTCCTGGTCGCCCATCGCGTCCTTGGCGAGCTTCTCGTCCACGACGCCGTTTTCGTCCATGATCTGGAGGTATTCGACTTTGGCCTGGTAAGCGGTTTTCAGGGGCATGATGGAAGGGTAGCAAGAGGTGGTGGGGCGGGCTTGGGCGAGGGAGGGTGGTGTCGGCTAATGCGGGGATTTGGGCTGGGGAGGCCGTCCAAATGAGTGGGAGGGCCGGCTCCAACCGGATGGGGCGAAAGATCCCCAGGCGGGCACTAAGGCCTTGCAGACTCGCGATCGATTTGGTACTTTTCGAGCCTGAGGTTGGGTTCCCCAGTTTCAATGGAGCAATGGCCAGATGTCAAAGAATCCCGGTGATCGGAGCGTCGGCGGCCACATCAAGGAGGGCCTCAAAAACATCGGCACGACCTACAAGGCGCTGGTGAAAAACGCCCCGTCCAACGTCAAGCTCATTGTCAAGGGCAAGCTGAACGACAATGTAGACAACAAGATTTCCCCCGGATCTCGCGCCAAGATTGCCGGAATGGGAGCGATGGGTGTGACGCCGGTGGGGCCGATCGCCGCGTTCGGCTTGGGTGTGAAGAAATCGGTCGAAGAGAAGAAGAAGGCGGTCGAGTTCAACAAGCCCGAGAACAAGGAAAAGCGGGCGTTGGAAGAGGGCAAGGTCATCAAGAAGAATGTCCCGACCCTGCCCCCCAACCCCAAGCCGCAGAGCAATCCGCAGGCGCAGAACAACCCGCTTCGGCAAGCGCAGACGGAAGTCACCAAGCCGAATCAGTTCGCCAAGAAAGTCACACCTTCGCAGAACGTGCAGCCCGGCCAGAAGAGCGTGATGGGCACCAAGCGGACGCCCCCCAACAACACCAACAAGAAATAAGCACGCCGCGGCCGGGCTGAGCGATTCGCCGTTGCCCGGCAGTGTGGGCCTTGGACGTTCCAATGGCTCAGCCGGTGAGAGATATTCGCTCGTCGCATCGAAGTGACGGCGTGATTGACCAGTGCCCAGGCACGCGTGAGTCCCTGACACCGTCTTGAGAGCTGCCAAAAAGGACTGAACCATGACCAAGAACCCGGCGAATCGGAACGTTGGCGATCACCTCAAGGAAGGCGTCAAGAACATCAAGACGACCTACGACGCCCTCTACAACCGCAAGGGCGTGGGCGAGGGCGTCGGGGGGACTGTCAAGAACAACATCAAGGTGGCCGCGACCGGGAAGACGGGGGCGGGCATGCCCAAGGCATCGCCCGCAACCCGCGCCAAGGTGGTGGGTATGGGTGCCGCGAGCGTCACGCCCCTGGGTCCGGTAGCGGCCTTCGCGTCGGGCGTCGCGAAGTCGGTCAAGCAGACCAACGCCGCCAAAGCCGCGCAGAACGCGCCCAAGCCCGCGACCAATGCCGCAGCGGCCGCCCCCAAGACCTTCCTCAAGCTCAAGAACCCGGGCACCACGGCCAGCGCCGCTGCCGGGCCCAAGCCCGGCTTCACCCCCGGCGCCAAGCCCGCGGCACCCGCCGCCAAGGGCCCGGTGATGGGCGCGAAGACCGCCCCCAAGAAGACCTGAGCCCGTTCAACGCGTTTGGATACCAGCTTGTGTCCAATGAAAAAACCCGCAGATGAGCGGGTTTTTGTACGCTTGGATTGCTCCGACACCGACCAGGCGGGGACCACACGTTGGGCCCCCTCCCGACGAGCCGGCTAGGACATCTTCGCGTGCTCTGGCACCGTGCACGTGCCGGGGAACTGCTTGATGCCTTCTTGTTTGGGTTGGCGCCCCTTGCCGCGCTGGGCGGTGGGGGTGCGCTCGGGGATGATGAACCGCTCGGGGCTGGTCGCCTCGATGTGCTTGATGGCGGCGTCGGCGGTCGCCAGCATGCTGTCGTCCGCGTTTTCATAGAGCTCGCGGAAGCGGGTGTGGATCTCGACCTCGGCGATGTCAAAGAAGTGCATCGCGGCTTGCTTGTCGCGCTGGAACTCGGAATCATTCGCTCCGTTGTTGCCGTGAGCCTTCATGTCCGAATCCAGCTTGGCCAGCGTACACCCCCAGGCGTGCAAGTACATCGCGACATCCGCGATTCGGGCCTGCACAGCCTGGCGATCAAGCATCTTCACGTCGTACCGCTTGCTCATCGCCTTGAACTGGTAGCTCATCTCACGGGTGAGCGCGCTGAGCCGGTCGGCGTGCGGGCGGAGCGCGGGCGAGACTTTGGTGATCGTCGGCAATGGGCGGCGAATCCCAAAGAAGACCTCCAGACCCAGTGGGATCGCGATTTTCATGATCCGTGGGTTCAGGCTGTTCTTGATCGCCTTGGCGATAAACGCCCCCAGTGATTCGTCGGGGTCCTTCATGAGCGCGTTCTTGACGCCCAGCATCTGCTCGGCGAGCTGCTTGCCGCCGTAGCCGAAGATGTAGCTCTGCATGACTTCGTTGGCGCCCTCAACGATCAAGTTGATTCTCGAATCGCGGAAGATGCGTTCGATCTCGTTCTCGGTCATGTAGCTTTCGCCGCCCATGATCTGCATGGCGTCGTTCACGACCTGCCAGCCCATCTCGGAGCAGAAGACCTTGCACAACGCCGTTTCGACCTGAATGTCGTCATCCTTGCGATCGAGCATGCCGGTGGTCATGTACAGCACGGCATCCATCGCGTAATCGAGGGCGGCCATATGCGCAATGCGCTTGCGGACCAGCTCTTTGCTGGCCAGCGGAGCCCCGAACTGGAAGCGAGTAGTAGCCCACTTGGTCGCCTGATCGCGCGAGCGGCGGGCCCCGCCCAGCATTCCGGCGCTCAGGGTGCAGCGCCCGTAGTTGAGGCACGAGAGCGCGACCTGCAGGCCCCGCCCTTCCTGGCCCAGCAAATGGTCCTTGTGGACCCGCACGCCGTGGAAGCGGATGCGGGCCTGCCAGGTGCCGCGGATGCCGCACTTGCTGCGGTTTTTCTGATAGATCTCGACCCCGGGCATATCGGGGTGACACACGAGGGCAGAAATCTTCCCCTTGCCGTCGTCGCGCTTTTCGCGGGCCATGACCGTGAAGAGGCCAGAGAGGGCCCCGCTGGTGGCCCACTTCTTTTCGCCGTGGATGACGTAGTAGTCGCCGTCCTTGACGAACGAGGTCTCCTGCCCACCCGCGTCGCACCCGACGTTGGGCTCGCTGAGGCAAAAGGCGCTGAGCCAGTCCTTGGCCAGGTGAGGCAGCCACTGCTTCTTCTGCTCGGCGGTGCCGTAGAGCATCACGGCCTTGCAACCGATGGACTGGTGAGCGCTGACCATGACGGCGGTGGAGCCGCAGTAGGAGCCGATGCGTTCCAGCACGCGGTTGTAGCTGGTGATGCCCATGCTGAGCCCGCCAAACTCCTTGGGGATGGTCATGCCCAAGGCGCCGAGCTGGAAGAGACGATCAACGACCCAACGCGGGATTTCTTGATCCTGGTCAATCTGGACGGCGGGGTGTTCGTTGCGAAGGTAGTCGTCGAGCTTGGCCAGCAACTGGTCGCACTCAGCCTGCTCGCGCGGGTCCACGGTGGGGTAGGGGAAGTAAAAGTCTTCCTTGAACTTGCCCCAAAAGAGGTTCTTCACCGGACCCATCTTGGTGGGCTCGGCGCCGAGCCATTCTTCGGCTTCAGAAAGAAGCTTTTTGTCGGCCTCGGAGATGCCCTTGAGATTCTTCAGATCCGCCATGATTGAGACTCCTGGTCGACGAGGCGTGTGGTCCCGAGTCAGCGCCGGTTGCTTCTCTACCTTCGATGCGGCCCGTTCGCCGGACGCGACAGCCCATGCAACGTTCCACAATCGTACATCGGCCTGACGCGGCCTACGGCAAGAAATCGTACCCGCCGATAGGGTTGCGGGCGGGAGACGTGGTATTCGGACCCCAAGAACCCGCTGACCGCCGTTTTCGCGATCTACCCGCGCTCACGCAGCGCCCTTCATCTTCAGCCCGCGAGCTATTTCTTGGCCTTGTCAAAGAACGCCTGGATCGCGGCCTTGCCCGCCTGGCTGGCCCGCAGCCGCACCAACTCGCGCTGTTCCACCTCGATCGCCCCCTTCCACCCACGGGTGAGCCCGGCGTCGATCGCCAAAGTCACGGCCCGCCCGGGCTCGGTGGTTGAGAGCGATTCACGCATTTGCTCAAGCGCGGCCAGCCCCTGAGCCGCCTTGCGGCCAATCCAGCGACTCGGCGCACCGTCACGCTCAATCGGCCTGGTCCGGGCCTGAGACACCCACGTCTTCGCGGCTTTGAGCAACTCCGAGGCCGAAGCAGCGACCACATCGAACATCCCCGCTTCGCGAGAAGCGTCAAAGGGCAATGGCTCCCCTTTGGCGGTCTTCTCCATCGCCAGAGCCGGGTCGATGCGGGCGGGCAGCAGCACCGTGCCCCCCCAACCCGGACAGATGCACAGGCCAGCCTCCGGCAAGCCCACCGGATAGGGCTTGGCCCCGGGGCTGGCGATCAGCGCGTCGCAGTGCATCGCCAGTTCCAGGCCCCCGCCCAAGGCGGCTCCGTTGATGGCGGCGGCAGTCGGGAACGGCAACTGCCCCAGCATGCCAAAGACCCGAGAGCCGTACTGGAGATAGGCGTGAAGCTGAGTGTTGTTGAGTTCGGAGATGGCTTTGAGATCGGCCCCGGCCACGAAGACCCGCTCGCTGGCTGAGGCGAGAACGACCCCCGCGATGGTCCGGGGAAGGGCCAGGATGGCCGCCTCAAGGCGTTGAATGAGAGGGTGGTCGAGCACCACCACCGGCTTGCCGGGTTGCTCGAGGGTGATGGTGGCGATCCCCATGAATGGGCCGTCGGGCTCGATGTGCGTGGGCAACGGGGCAACGGGGTCGGGCATGCGAGACTCCTGGCCAGGGTCGATCGAACGCGGTGCGGACTGCAAATCGCGCCGCGCGTGCTGGGACTGCATCATAGGAAAATCGTCGAGCGAGCAAGCTCTGGTAGCCCAAGGGCAAGAACCCGGCTAAGGTTGGTCTTCCGCGGCCGTGGCGGAATTGGCAGACGCGCTAGATTCAGGTTCTAGTGGGGTCACACCCATGGAGGTTCAAGTCCTCTCGGCCGCATTCATCGGCTCGCTCGCAAGGGCGGGCCGATTGTGTTTTGTGCGGAAGGCACTGGGCATAAGGCACTAGGGAGCAGCGGGGAGTCCCAAGCCCCCGGTTCGTTCGCCACTCTGCCAGTTGGCCACTTCCTTCCCCCGTTACACTGCTCACGATGGATCTGATCATCGCGGGGATCGACGAAGCCGGCTACGGCCCTCTGCTCGGGCCGATGTGCGTCGGGCTGTCGGTTTTTCGCTGCCCATGCCCCGACGCCGGAGGGTCCCCGGACCTTTGGAGCCTCCTGTCCGATGGGGTCTGCCGCGAGCCGGGGCGGGGCGGCGCGACCGATCGCCGGGGGCGCATCGCCATCGCCGACTCCAAACAACTCAAGCTTTCCAACGGGGCAAAAACCGTCGATCCGCTAGTTCACCTCGAGCGAGGCGTCCTTGCCAGCGTGCGGGCCTTGCCTGATGGCGAACTGCCAGCGACCGACGACGCGCTCTTTGCCACCCTGGGGGTCCACCTAGATTGGCACCCATGCTACCAAACGCACGCCCGCCGCCTTCCCCTGGGGAGCGACGCGGGCCAGCTCGCCATCGCCTCGGCCCAACTTGCGCAGGCACTCTCCCGGGCGGGTGTGAGCCTGCTCGACCTGAGGTGCGAGGTCCTGAGCGAACCAGAGTTCAACCAGGTCATCAAGGGCTCCGGAAACAAAGCCCACACCACCCTCGACACCCTCTCGCGTCACGTGGACCACCTCTGGAAGCACTGGAGCGACCCGGCTAAGACCAACGCCAAGCTCGGGATCGTCTGCGACCGGCTGGGGGGCCGAGCGGAATACGGCGACATCCTGGAAGCGATGGTGCCCGGGTCGCGCGCCGAAATTCTGGAGGAAGGCGACACCCGAAGCCGCTACGTGCTTCACGGAGCCGGTGGGCGGCGCGCGGGGGTCAGTTTCTTGGTGGAGGCTGAGAACGCCCACTTGCCGGTGGCGCTGGCATCGATGACCGCCAAACTGGTTCGCGAACTGGCGATGCGGCGCTTCAACGACTACTGGTCGCGCCGCGCCCTTGACCTGGCCGGGCTGGTGCTCAAGCCGACCGCCGGGTACTCGCAGGATGGGCGGCGCTGGCTGCAAGATGCGGCACAAGTGTTGGAACCAAAGGACCGCGAAACCCTGGTGCGTCTGGCATGAACCCCGCGCCCAACCCCACTCACGACGGGAAGACCCACGCCGAGGATCTTCGCTGGCTGAACCTGGCCGCCCGGGCCGGCCTCCGAGGGTTTGGACGCGTCGAGCCCAACCCGCTG
>JAKFUN010000133.1 GCA_021732675.1 Phycisphaerales bacterium | reverse complement strand
GGGGTGGAACCGGCGGGGGTTTCCAGGGTATCATCCGGGCGGAGTTTGGAGACCAGTGAATCTACCGCCGCCCGCAGCACCGTCTGGGCGGAGTGGGTCAAGTTGGCGTCGGGATTCTCGTGGAGAAACCGGTCGGGAGAGCTTGTCGAAAGAGTTCGTGTCATGTGCGAGTGGAGGGTAGGTTTGGGGGCGGGTGGCTTCTACAATCCGGGTTACTACTCGCCGCGCTCGGGCCCGTGTTTAGGCCCGAGATGGGGCGAGCGGGTGGCGGGAGTCCGGGTTTGTCGGAGCAGCCCAGGTTGGATGCCACGCCCGCGAGGTGGGTGGCAAGGACGCCGCGGAGGCGGGACGCTGGCGAACGAAAATGAACGATCGCCGACTTGGAGAATCCATGACACAGATCCACGCGACCGAGATGGCTGCTGCCATTCCTCCCTCTCCGTTCGACGACTTCGCGAAGTGGCTCGCGGGGCACGAGGGGCGCGAATATGACCTGCACGCCTCGCACGTCAACAGCGCGTTCGTGAAGATGCTCAAGGCGATCGGCTTTGACCGGCACTACGCCCGTGCGGAAGCGGGGTATCTGTGGGACGAGGCGGGCAATCGCTACCTCGACTTCCTGACCGGGTGGGGGGTCTTTGCCTTGGGGCGCAACCACCCCAAGGTCAAGTCGATGCTTCGGCAGTACCTCGATATGGACCAGCCCAACCTGGTGCGTATGAGCTGCTCGCTTCTGAGCGGGCTGGTGGCCGAGAAGCTCACCAGCGTCACCCACGAGTCACTCTCTCGCGTCTTCTTCACCAACAGCGGCACCGAAGCCGTGGAGGGGGCGATCAAGTTCGCCCGCTGCAACACCGGGCGCAACGCCCTGGTCTACTGCGATCACGCCTTCCACGGGCTGACCACCGGCTCGCTGGCTGTCAACGGTGCCCCGTTCTTCAAAGAACGCTTCGGGAATCTGCTGCCCGACACCCGGTGTGTCCCCTTCAACGATCTCGCGGCATTGGAGCAAGCCCTCGCCTCGCGCGACGTCGCGGCCTTCATCGTCGAGCCCGTGCAGGGGAAGACCTGCGAGGTCGTCGCCGACGGCTACCTCGAAGAGGCCCAGCGTCTGTGCCGAAAGTACGGCTCACTGCTGGTGATTGACGAGATTCAGAGCGGCATGGGGCGCACCGGCAAGTGGTTCTGCTTCCAGCATTGGCCCAACGTCGAGCCCGACATCGTGTGCGTCTCCAAGGCGCTGTCAGGGGGATACGTCCCCGTCGGGGCAGTCGTCACCCGCCCGAAGATCATGGAGGGGGTCTTTAGCTCGATGGAGCGCTGCGTGGTGCACAGCAGCACCTTTGGCCAAAACGACATGGCGATGGCCGCGGCGTTGGCGACCCTGCACGTCATCGAGGACGAGCGACTGGTCGAGAACGCCGCGACGCAAGGGGCCTATGTGCAGGCTCGTTTGGCGAAGATCGGCGAGAGCTGCCCCTTCGTCAAGGAAGTCCGCGGCAAGGGGCTGATGTTCGGCATCGACTTCCATCGCCCAAAGGAGGGCCTGAAGCTCAAGACCGCGTGGGACATGCTCCACCGGCTCAACTTCGGCGTCTTCGGGCAGATGGTCGTCATCCCGCTTATGGAAAAGCATCGCATTCTGACCCAGGTCGCCGGCTACCACACCGAGGTCATCAAGTTCCTGCCCACCTTGGTCAGCACCCGCGATGACATGGATTACTTCCTGAAGGCGATGGAGGACGTCCTCGCCGACACGATGCGTGTGCCAGGCACGGCGTGGGACACGGTGCTGGGCTTGGCCAAGCGAACGCTCAAGGCATAGTGGCTGATGCAGACCGATCCGTCACCCCACACGCCCCAGCAGGAAGCCGCTCGACCTCACGCCCGAGGGTGGGTGTCAAACGCGCTCCAGCAACTCGCTCTGCGCTGCGTCGCGTGGCCCCGATTGACCTTGGTACTCGCCGGGTTGCTCGTTGCCATCTGCGCCGGCATGGCGGCAACTCGCCTCGAAATCTCCACCGACCAGAACAAGCAGTTTTCATCCAAAGTTCCATTCTTCCACGACTACCTGGACTTCATCGCCAAGTTCCCCGAGAACGAAGCGATCTACGTCATCGTCCAGGCCAAGCAAGACGCTTCGCCCAGCGTCGCCCAGTGGGGCGAAGTTGCCGACGCCATCGCGGCCGGTTGCCGCGGGCTCACCAAGTACGTCAAGAGCGTTGACCATCGCGTGATGGCCGACGAACTGGGAGTGCAGGGACTGGCGTTTGACTCTCGCGCGAAGGTCGAGCAGGCCCTCAAGGGGGCCGCCGAGTTTGTGCCGCTCGCCAAGCTGTGGGGCGAAGCCCCCGGGCCCGCCAGCGCGTTTCTGGGGAACTCTGCGTTCGAGCGATTTCTGGGGGCCCTCGCCCTGGCCCCGACCGACTCCGACACCGCCCGTTTCGTAGAGCTGCTCGCCGACTCTTGGACCCGCACACTCGCGGACCCCGACCTTGCGTTGGTGCCCGGGCGGGGCTTGCCGGATCTAGCCTCACTCGACGCTGGCGACCCTTCACGCCTGGGCTACTACTACGTCCCCGACCAGGCCGACCCAACTCGCTCCATCCTGCTGGTGCGCTTGTATCCGCTCCGAGACTTTACTTCGATGACCGCCCTCTCCGACTCGCTTCAGGCGATTCGCGGGGTGGTCGATGGCATTATGGCGACCCATCCGAGCTTCAAGGCAGGCGTGACCGGACGCCCCGCTCTCGAAGGGGACGAACTCCGCACCACCGACCACGACGCCCGCATCGCCGAGATTCTTGCCCTTTCCACCGTCTTTGTCGGGCTGGTCCTGCTCCTTCGCAGCGTGTGGCTCGCCTTTGTCACCGAGATCGGCCTGGGCGTGGGCATCGGCCTGACCTTCGGCTGGGCGACCCTGACGGTGGGGGAGCTCAACCTGCTCTCGATGGTCTTTTTGCTCGCGCTGATCGGCATCGGGGTCGATTATCTGATCCAAGTCGTCTCGCGCTATCGCCACGAGCGGGGTCTGCACACCGACCCGCGTGCGTTGTGGCGGAGCGTCTTTGATCGCATCGGGCAGCCGATCAACGTCACCTGTGCCGGGGCGGCCGGGGCGTTCCTCGTCTCGGCCCTGACGGATTTTCGCGGGGCCGCCGAACTGGGGATCATCGCCGGGGGTGGGTTGTTCCTGTGCCTGCTCGCGGGCTACACCGTGGTCCCCGCGCTGCTCACCCTCTGGCCCGCCAAGCCCGCGCTCCCAATCCTCTCCAAGCCTGCGGAAGCTGGAACGGCCGCGCCCGCGATGAGCCGGCGCGTTCGCTGGCGTGCCTTTGCCGGGCCGGTCGCGTGGATGCTTGTGCTCGCCGGGCTTTCCCCTTTCATCGCCAACACCCGCTTTGACCCCGGGCTGATTTCGCTCCAGAACCAGCAGCAAGAATCGGTGCAGCTCGTTCGCCACCTCAACACCTGGTCGTCGGTGGTCCTCTCTAAGGATCTTGCGCTCCTGCGCCGAACGCGTGACGCCCTGGCCGGCTCGCCGGTGGTGCAAAGCACCGAGAGCATTCTGGATGCGATGGACAACCAGGCGTGGCTTGCCGCGAACTCGGGCAAGCTCGGCGCCATCGCCTGGGTCGCTCCCGTGGCGATTGATCCGGCATCGCTCCCAAAGATCAGCGCCAAGGCCGCCGCCCTCGCCGGACGCTTTGAGGTCAAGGCCCGCGTGAATGGGGGCGAGCCGGGCGTGCGCGATGGTCAGGGGCAGGTCGCCTCCGCCCTTCGTCGCTTCGTGGCGGCTCTCGACGCCGACCCCGACGCCACCGCGAAGCGACTCTCGGGATGGCAAACCGGCTTTGTCACTCAGCTCAAGACGACCTTGGCCAGCTTCTCGCCCCCGCCCATTGACCCCGCGTCATTGCCCGCCGCCCTGCGCGGGCACTTTGTCTCCCCCGACGGCACCTTCGCCCTGTACATCTACCCCAAGAAAGACCTGTGGGAGCAAGCCGCGCTGCAAGAGTTTGTGCGCGAGGTCGATGCCCGGGTCGCCGGCGTCGCGGAGGCACCCACCCCGACGGGAATCGCTCCCAACATTTATCACACGACCGCCGCCATCGAGCGGGCGTTTTATGTTTCCACCGGTCTGGCCCTCGCCCTCATTCTCGTGCTCGTGCTGCTCGACTTCCGCCGTCTCCAGCCCACGCTCCTGGCCTTTAGCGTCCTCGCCCTCGGACTACCCATGTTGGTCGCGGCCATGGGCGTGCTGGGCGTCTCCTGGAACTTCGCCAACTTCTTTGGCCTGCCCATTCTCATCGGCGCTGGGCATGAATACGGCGTCTTCCTGGTTCATCGCTGGAACGAGGCTCGCCGCGACCCCGCCCGCGGGTGGCCCGGGTGGGATGTCAGCGACCGGGCGCTCCTGCTCTGCGCTTTCGCCACCAGCAGCAGCTTCGGGTTCTTTTGGGCCGTGGGCCACCATGAGGGCTTGCGCAGCCTGGGTCTGGTCATGGCCCTGGGCGTGGCGTGCATCTATCTGTCGGCGGTCGTGGTGCTTCGCCCGCTCCTGCGCTATCGCCTTTCGCAGCAACCCGCCCAGGCGAAACCACCCACTGAGTCCGCGATGCGCTAGACGCGAGCTTCCCACGGCAAGCCGGGCGTGTACCCGATCGCTGCATACAGCTGCTGGCGGGTCTGCATTCCCTCCAGCAGTCCTTCCGCGTTTCCCTTCTCCCGCAGCTCCGCCAGCGCCCGCGTGACCGCGCCCATCGCCACCCGCAACATCGTTACCGGGTAGATCACGATGGAATACCCCATCGCCTCGAACTCGGTCAGCGACAGCATCGGCGTCTTGCCAAACTCGGTCATGTTGGCGAGCAAATAGGGCCCCCCGCGTGGGTCTGGCCCTTCCAGCCCGCGCATCGCCTGCGCAAAGGCCTTGAACTCCCCCGGGTTGGCGAGCCCTTCGGGGAAGATCATGTCTGCGCCGGCCCGGACGTAGGCCGCGGCTCGGTTCACCGCCGCCTCGAACCCATCCACACCCCGGGCGTCGGTGCGGGCGCACACGATGAACCCCTCGCTGGCTTCCTCAGCCGCCTTCGACGCCCACTGCACCTTTTCGATCATGTGGTCGGTGGGGATCAGCTCTTTGCCGTCGAGGTGACCGCAGCGTTTGGGAAACTTCTGATCTTCGATATGCAGGCCGCCCGCCCCCGCCCGGGCATACTCAATCACGGTGCGCCGCACCATTTCGGCCTCGCCAAACCCGGTGTCGGCGTCGCTGAGCACGGGCAGCCCGCTGGCGTCGGCGGCTTCGCGAATCTGGCGGCAGAAGTGCTCCAGTCCGAGAAGACCCACGTCCGGCACCCCGGCGCTCACGCTGGTGGCCGCCCCCGAGATGTAACAGGCATGGAACCCCGCGTCCGCGATCGCCTTGGCGCACAGGGCATTGAACGCCCCGGGGGCCCCGACGCATGCTTCATTCATCAGCGCCCGCAGGCGGCGACCCGGTGCTTGTTTGTGTTCGCTCATCCACAATGGTACGGAGGTGCCCCGCCACGACCCAGTTCCTTCGCCCCGAGTTTCCGATAACCGCACCGTCCCTCCCGCACAGTCAACATAACCCATCAGAATGACATGAAGCTGAGCATAGTTGTACATCTGAGGTGGACTTCATATTGGAATGGTGTATGTTTTAGGCAGAGAGACCCCGCGTCTTGCGTGTGACGCGGTGTGCAGCAACCTAGGAGGAGAGAAGACATGAAGATCTGTGTTATCGGTGCGCTCGCCGCCCTCGCGGCCAGCGCCGGTGTCGCCAACGCCATCACCTACTCGTACAGCCGCACCGGCGGAGCCAACAACTCCGAAGGCGGGGCGCTCCAGTCCATCCAGTCGACCTTCAATACCCAGACCAACCGCTTCACCTGGACCGCCAACTTTTCCAACCGAATCACCAACGGCTTCACGCTCGTCGTCTCGCCCGGCCCCAACCCCAAGGGGCACCCCGGCGAGCTCGCCATCCTCTACTTCGACAACACCAACCTCGCCAACCCCGTTCTCACGGTCTACGGCTACAACGCCAAGAACGACCAGGACAGTTATCGCGACGGCTCCAACGCCTCGGGCACCCAGGCCCCCGACCGAATCATGAGCTCGGTGAATAGCAGCTCGCTCGTCAACAGCCTGAGCGCCACCGACACCTCCGGGGGCGGGCGTCGCCTCTCCTTCGATATCGACGCTTCGGTCATCAACGCCCACTTCCCCACCTACGCCAACCCCGCGGGCAACGACTACACCGGCGTCGAATACGGCAACAACCCCTCCAACCCCAATCGCATCGGCATCTGGTTCCACACCAACGCCGGGCTCTCCACCAGCTACAACAGCGACGGCTACCTCACCAACTGGTCGTCGCCGTTGCAGGGCTGGCTCGACCTCGCCAACAGCACCGTGACCCCTGCCCCCGGCTCGGTCGCCCTGTTGGCCATCGGCAGCCTCGTTGCCTCGCGCCGCAAGCGCTAAGCCCGCTCCTTGGATGCCCCCCCTAAGCCCCCGGCCATTCGTGCCGGGGGTTTTCCTTTTTCTGGCCGGCGCCGTGGTATCCTGTGCCTCTGCGCGATCGATCCGAGGGCCACGCCCTGCTCGCGCCGCATAGGACCCGCCGATGAATCCTCCCGAGTTTCTCACTGCTCAGAACATCTCCAAGCGTTTCGGCATCACCCAGGCCCTCGACCAGGTGAGCGTCTCATTTCGCCAGGGCGAAGTACACGCGCTCATGGGCGAGAATGGTGCCGGCAAGTCCACTCTGGGCAAGACCATCGCCGGGCTCTACCTGCAAGACCAGGGGACTGTCACCCTCGACGGTCGGGTGCTCACCCCGGGCGACATCGACCAGTCCTTCGACGCCGGCGTGCGCCTTGTCCACCAGGAACTTGCCCAGTGCCCGAATCTTTCGGTCGCCGAGAACCTCTCGCTGCACCAGATGCCCGCCTCGCGCGCCGGCTTTGTCGATTTCCGCGCCATGCGCGACCGGGCCGCCCGCCTGGTCCACGCGCTCGACAAGGGCATCGACGTCGAGGCCCCGCTGGGGCTGCTTTCCCCGGGGCGTCGCCAGATCTGCCAGATCGCCGCGGCTTTGGACGAGGACGAATCGGGCGGGGGCAGCAAGGCCAAGGTCATCGTGCTCGATGAGCCCACCAGCTCCCTCTCGGTCGCCGAGGCGGATCGCCTGCTCGAGATCACCCGGCACCTGGCCAGCCTGGGCATCACCATCATCTACGTCAGCCATCGCATGGGCGAGATCTTCCAGGTTTGCGATCGCGTGACAGTGCTGCGCGACGGCAAGTTTGTCGCGACCAACATTGTCAAGGAGATCGACGAGCCCACGTTGGTCGAGCAAATGATCGGCCGACGCCTCCAGACCCCCGCACGGGCCGCGGCCGGCGCCGAGGCCCAGGGCAACGTCATCCTCGAAGTCCAGGGGCTCTCGTCTCCCGGGCGACTGGCCAACGTCTCCTTCAGCGTGCGGGGCGGGGAGGTCGTAGGCATCGGCGGGCTGGTCGGGGCCGGGCGTTCAGAGCTTCTCGACGCCGTCTTCGGGCTGGATCACGGCGCCAAGGGCGTAGTTCGGTGCGATGGCATCAGCCTGGCCGGTCAGGGTGAGACCCCCACGCACCACCAAGGCACCAAGCTGTCGATCTCGTCCGGGGTGGGCTACGTGCCGGAGGATCGGCGTCGCCAGGGGCTTTTCTTCGAGCTGGGTATCGACGAGAACATCGTGATGCCCTTCATGACCCATCTCGCCAGCGCCCTGGGCTTGCGGGCCCGCCCGCGCGAGCGAGCCCTGGTGCGCGACAAGATGACCGAGTTTCGCGTCAAGGCGGCCTCCCCCGCCTCCAAGCCCGGCGAGCTCTCCGGGGGCAACCAGCAGAAGCTGCTCATCGCCCGCTGGCTGGGCAAGGACACCCGCCTGCTCCTGCTCGACGAACCCACGCGCGGCATCGACATCGGCACCAAGAGCGAGGTCTATCGCCTCGTGCGTGAAGCCGCGGACCGCGGGCTGGCCGTCGTCCTGGTCTCTAGCGAGATGCCCGAACTGCTGGCCCTCTCGGACCGAGTGCTGGTGATGGCGTCGGGAAAGCTCCAGGGCGAGCTCAAGGGCGATGACGCCACGCAGACCAACATTCTGCGTCTGGCCACCGGCACAACCCCCCAACGAAAAGCCGCCGCGAGCGTGTAAGGCTCGCGGCGGCGCTGATGATTCAAAGGTTCACCGTCCCGTCTTTCGCGCTTACGGGCAAGCCCCGCCCGCGACGACGTTAATCAGCGCGTCCACGTCCCCCTGGTCGGCGTTGCCGTCCTGGTTGAAGTCGGCAGAGACGTTCGCCGGGTTGCTGCCCCCTGCCACGACATTGATGAGGTAGTCGATATCACCCTGATCGGCGTTGCCGTCGCCATTCACGTCCGGGTTGCAGGTGGGGGGCAGGCAGGCCGGGCTGGTGGCCTCCAACAGAGTGAGGTTGGCCACGGGGGTAAGAATGCTCGAGCAACTGGTGGTGATGCTGCACGCATAGCTACCCACATCGCCCGCGGCAAAGCTCGGGAGGATCAGGCTGGGCGTCGCCGCCGAGGGGTTCGTCGCCCCGCTGATCGGCACCCCGTTCTTCAGCCACTGGTAGGTGGCCGTCCCGTTGGTGCTCACGCCCACCGACACCGCGGTTCGGCGTCCCGGGCACACCGACTGAGACACGGGCTGCTGGGTGATCACCGGCCCGGCGCACAACAGGGGGGAGATGGCAAAGACGCTGGAAGAGCCGAACTGGTTGTTGATGTCCCCGGCGCCGATGATGTTGGTGGAGCTACTGGCATACTCGGGGTAGGCCAGAACGCGCCAGCCGTGGGCGTTGGCCCCGCCCGGGAGCAGGTTGCCCAGCTCGATGAAACCCCGGTCGGGGCGGAACGCGAACGCGCGGAGCTCGCCATTGCCGTTGCCGTTCTCGAAGTAGTAGTAGCTCCCGAGCATGAACCCGTCGGGGGTCAGAACCTGGGCCGCGGCGCTGGCGAAGTTGTCGTAGCCGGTGCGAACATTCGAAGGGAGCGTGTAGGTGGTGTTGGTCGCCGGGTCGTAGTACCAGGCGTCGACCCCGATGTTGCCGTAGTCCTCGAAGGTGCGATAGGAGTAGCCCACGATCACGCCCGACGCGTTCTGGAACTGCACCTCGGTCTGCTGAAAGCCAACCGGGCTGGTGTAAATGCCGCCGGTCAGGCCGAGCTGGCTGGTGGTGCCCGCAGCCCCGTTGGCCCCGCGCCGCCAGACCCAGGCGTCGCGGCCATTGCCGTTGTTCTCGTTGGTGATTCGGCTGGTGTACCCCCAGGCCTGGCCGTTGGGGAGCACCTCGCGAGTCTGGTTGATGCGGTACCCGTTGCTGCCGGTGTGGGCGGGGGTCGTCAGCCCGATGACCTGGGTCGCGCCTGCCCCGCTGTTTCGCAGCGGATCCCACGCCCAAGCATCCTGCCCGTTGCCAAATCCGCTGTTGGCATCAAAGCGGGTGGAGGTGCCGACGACGACGCCCACCTCGGTGAGGTAAAGCGGCCTCGCGTCGTAGACCGGCCGACCCTCGCGGGAGTAGGTGTACCCCACGCCGGTCGGGCTGATGGTCCGCGTGGTGGTGCCGTCGTAGACCCAGGCGTCCTGGCCCAGGCTGTCGTTGGCGTTGAAGACTCGGGCCGCGATCCCCGCGACCTGGCCGGAAGCGTTGATGAGTCTCGCGTCGGCGTCCCGGTAGCCGGCGTTGCCGGTGTAGAAGCCCGTGGTCGGGTTGATCAACTGGGTGGTCGTCCCGTTGAAACGCCAGACGTCCTGGCCGTTGTTGGTGTTTTCGCCGGTGATGCGAGCGCTAAAGCCGATGGCCCGCCCGCCCGTGCCCGCGCCGGTGGGCATGCTGAACCGGAAGCCGGCGCTGCCCGTGTAGGCCGCGGTCGTCAGCCCGGCCTGCTGGGTGGTGCTCCCGTTCCACACCCAGGCGTCGCGGCCGTTGGTCGTGTTGACATCGAGGATCCGGTCAGAAGAGCCAGCGATCACGCCCGACTCGCTCTGGAAGTCAACCTCGCTGCTGGCGTAGCCAGCGCTCCCGATGTACGCCCCGGAAACAAGCCCGATCCGCTGCGTGGTCCCCGTCGCCGCACTCCCCCGAAAGACCCAGATGTCCTGCCCGTTGGGGGTGAACTCGCCCGTCACCCGATTGGAGTAGCCCACCACCTGGCCCGCTGCGTTCTGAAAGCGCGGCCCGCTCGAGCGATAGCCCGTCTGCCCGGTGTTGGCCGGGGCCGTGAGATTAATGATCCGCGTGGTGTTCCCACCCGTTCCATCCCACACCCAGGTGTCCGCGCCGTTGGGCGAGTCGGCCGCGTCGTAGCGGAAGGAGTACCCGACCACCTGCCCCGCGTCGTTGAAGTAGAGTGGCTCGCTGTACTGGTACCCGCTGGTCGGCGCGGTGTAACCCGTCCCCGTCAGCCCGATCGGACGGGTCGTCGTGCCGTCAAAAACCCACGCGCTCTGCCCGATGTTGCTCTCGAAGGGGCCCGAGTAGCGAGTGGACAAGCCCGTGGCCCGACCCCCGCCGGCGGCCGCCAGGTACCGGAACTCGGTCTCCTGCCGCCCGTTCGCCCCGGTGTTGACGCCACCAGTCAGCCCGACCTGCACCGTCGAACTCCCCAGCCACATCCACGCATCACGCCCGATCTGGAACCCCGTCGGGTCGTACCGGAACGAGTAGCCCCCCACGACGCCCTCCTCACCGAGCGCCGTGAAGACCGTCGACCGCCCGCCCGAGCTCGTATGGGCGGCGTCAAAGAGCCCCACCCGCTGAATGTTGTAATTCGCCACCCACTGCGCCGACGCCGTCGTCGCCAGCCCGGCCACCGCCATCGCCATCAGCCCGGTCATGCGAATCGCCCGGCCAAGCACCCCGACCCGGCTCGATGCCCCGTGAAAACCTTGGCAATCAGTACGCGCGCAATCAATCACTCGAGCATTGTGCATGTCTCAGGTCCTCTCTAAAATGGGCACAAATGTCCGGTAACGAATGCCTCGGGAAATCACAGTGAGTTCCACCGGGCCTGCGGACGGGGGCACAATATCGCAGAATGAGCCCAACCTCAATAAGAAATGCTTGATTTTGCGCACTTGGGACTAAGTGCTTTTACAACAATGCTTTAGTTCGAGAAGCGTGGCCCAAAAATATGGGCGCAGACGAAAAAAGCCCCGCCGGAGCGGGGCTTTTGTACATATCCGGAGTTCCGATGAAGACTTACGGGCAGCCGCCGCCCGCGACGACGTTGACCAACGCGTCGATGTCGCCTTGGTCGCTATTGCCGTCTTGATTGAAATCGGCTTCCACGCCCGAGGGGTTCTCGCCCCCGGCGATGACGTTGATGAGGTAGTCGATGTCACCCTGGTCGGCGTTGCCGTCTTGGTTCACGTCGGGGTCGCACGGGGGCGTTCCGACATACACGGTCGAGTACTGGAAGACGCCCCGCCCACTGTCCTCAAAGGCGATCAGCAGCACGGTGTTGGGGCCCGCGGCCAGCCCGGTGAGGGTGCGCGACCAGTCAAAGCGATCGTCCTGGGTCGCGAGGTTGCTGTTGGTCGCCAGCGACAGCGGGTTGCTGGTGTTGGCGGGGTTCAAGATCATGTGGACGCGCGATACCGTGCGATCCGAAGCCTTGGCCTGGAAGCGATACTGCACCGTTCCCAGCGCCAGCGGGGTCGGGTTGGTCAGCGTCGCCTGTGGGGCGGCTCGATCGACGTAGATCGGCACGCGGAACTCGCGGAACAGAGCGCTTTCGTTGGCGTTGCGACGCCGGAACGCCGCTACCGAGATGTAGTGCGTGCCTTCGTCCAAGCGTGTTGCGTCGATGGTCTGGCGATAGATCCCCTGGGTGTTGGTGGTGCCAAACAGGGGCTGGCGCTGGGTGACGAACTGCTCATACCCCGGGGTCACCGGGCTCTGGTAGTTGAGGTCGCTGATCCCGTTGCCGTTCCAATCTGCGTAGCCGGCGTCGATGCGAAAGAGGGCGTTGTCGTCGGCGTTGTCGTTGTTGATCGCGGCCGGGTCGCCATTGGTCGTGGTCAGGCGGATTTCGAAGGTGTCGCTGGTGACGATGGGGACGGCGTTCTGGCGTCGACGCCAGGGCGCGACCTGCCCGGTATCGACCGGGAGGGAGGTGGTGGAGCCGACGATCGAGACCGACCCGCTGGGGATCGCGGGGGCGTAGACGACAAACCCGCGATTGTGCTCGACGTTGTTGGCGTTGAGGTTGCGGGGGACGCGGATGGTGGCCTGGCCGTTGGGGCCCACCGTCACCACGTCGAAGATGTCGTTGTTGGGGTCAACGCTCGCGTCGGTGGCGTTGCCGGTGTATTCATAGAGTCGCGTGCCGGTGGGGAAGGTGGTCGAGACGGTGCGAGAGTCAAATCCCCCGTCGAAGCGATCGTTGATGCCCACGATGCAGTTGCCGCTGTACGCCCCGCCTCCCAGCGGGGTGCTGCGTTCAAAGATGATGACGTCGGCGTCTTGCGAGCGGGGTTGATACTCGCCCCGGCCCAGCATGTTGTTGAGTTGGACCAGATTGGTGATGACGCGATTGGGGGTGGAGTTGTTGCTGTCGGTGCCGAGGGAGACGGGCAGGCCCTGGCGCGGGTAGAAGCCGTTGGCGCGGGCGATGCCGCGGGCGTTGTGGTAGACGACGGTGTTACCCGGGCGCATGAGCAGATACGCGTGCGCGAACCACCCTTGCTGCCGCGCGGTCGGGGTGGGGGGGTTGGCGTTACCGTCGCCGGCGGTGCCGTTGTCGTGGCTGTAGACGTGGGCAACGCCGATGGAGCCGTTAAGGAGGCCATCGTCGGTGCTGTCGATCAGCGAGCCGGAGAGGTTGTTCCAGCTCCCCAGGCCTCCGGCGCCCACGAGGTTGCGGAGCGCCCCGGCGCCGTTGAGATCGAGCACGTCGCGATTGCCGAAGGCGTCGCCGGCCGCGGATCGTCCGGCGATGCGTCCGTTGGTCTTGCGGATGTAGCGATCCAGCCCGAAGTCGTTGCTGTCCACGCTCTCGCCGAAACTAAAGGGCGTGACCAGGCGACCATCCGGCGTGACACGACGCTGATAGACCGCGGCGTCCCAGAAGGTGTCAAAGAACCAGCTCGGGACGTGCTTGACCGCGTCCAGCCGGAAGCCGTCGACCTTTTTGACATCCATCATCCACTGCGTCCAGCGCAGGAGGTAGCCGGTCGCGTTCTCCGCCACCGGTACCCCGGCGCTCGGGTTGTTCAGGTTGAATCGCCCAAACGTCGATTGCGACGGGCTGACCGTGCGGGCCGGCACCGTGCAGAGCGCCGCGTTCACGCTCGACCCGATCGACCCGGCCGGGGAGACCATCCCCGGGTTGTTCACAGTGTCCGTCCCCAGCGTCGGATCCGGATAAAAGCGGGCGTTATTGGGATTGGGGTTGTTGAAGAACGTTCCCCCCGGCAGGTTCAGCGGGTTGCCCGCGACGGTCGGTTGGCGGATGAAGCGGTTGTTGCTCGCTTGGTCAATGTCGCAGAGGGCCACCAGGTCTCCTCCCTGGAGGCAGTAGAGCCCGCCCCCGGGGTTTTCGGACTGGTAGTAGCCATTGGAGGCCCCGGGGTGGAAGTCACCCCAGTTGGAGGTCGAGCTCTTGTTCGTGATTGGGGTGGTGGGGGCCATCCAGAAGCCTGGGAAACCGCCATTCTGCTGAAAGGTCACCCCGGTCTGACGCCCAGAGTTGTGATTGAGAATGGTGTCGATGTAGACCTCGGCGCCGGCGCGATGAAACTCCGCGACGACGGCGTCGAAGGTCGCTTCGGTGCCGTAGGCAGTCGTCGCGCCCGGGCGGCCTAGATCAAAGCGATCAAAGACGTCGTATCCGGCGGAGGTGCTGTTCTGGGGGAAGGCGTTGGGGTCCAGATATCCGCGGCTGACCGGGGGCAGCCACACCGAGCCGTACCCGGCGATGAAGTAATCGCCCATGCGCCGCTCCATGTCGGCCCACGGGCACTCGAACCACTGCAGGGTCGCCGAAGGGCTTTCGTTGGTGATTTGGGCGAGGCAGGGAGCACCCAGAGCCGTCGCAGCCGCCATCGCCACCAACCAGTTCGTACAACGCATTCATCTCTCCAGTTATCGCTCACTGCATGCCGTGACCGCGTCGCCCCAACCATGGTGCGATCCGAACTCGGTCCGATCCGCGGGTCCGGCCCAAGGTGACTACACGCCCGACCCGTTGGTAGATACGCTTGCGGGTCACTTTGGATCGGACCAACCGTACGAGTATCGCGCGGGAGTCTTCGGAATGGAAGGGAACTTTGGATACCAAAGCCCCAAAATTCCGTTATGCTCGCCAAACTTTCGTTGAACACACAAGGAAAAATCGGTTATGCGACCCATGAATCTCTCCGCGTCCTCGCGTCTCCTCGTAGCCGCTGCCCTGACCCAGCTTGGTGCCATCTCTGGCCTGTCGCAGGCCTTGGCCCAGGTGGTTTCCGAGTCGATTGGCGATCGCTCGGTCCGATTCCATGCTTCCGCAGGGGCTCGTGAGGGTGCTCACCCCTCCTATGCCTTGCTCAAGGAGCCCGAGCAGAAGCCCGCGCCCGCCAAGTTCCCGGTCGCGCCGGTTTTCTCCACCAGCGAAGGCAAGCAGCAGGTCCAGATCAGCATCGAGCCCGGGACATCGTTGTATGGCACGGGAGAGGTGCCCGGACCCTTGCTGCGAAACGGGCGTCAGACGGTGACGTGGAATACCGACGCGTACGGCTACGGCGAAGAGGCCACGTCGCTCTATCAGTCGCACCCGTGGGTGCTGGCGGTTCGCCCGGATGGCTCGGCGTTCGGTGTCCTGGCGGACACGACGTATCGCTGCACGGTGGACACCGGGTACACCAACGCGGGCGAGATTCGCTTTGTCGCAGACGGCCCGGCCTTCCCCGTGATCGTGATCAACGCGAACAGCCCGCAGGACGTCCTGAAAGGACTGGGCCAACTGACGGGCAAGATGCCCCTGCCCCCGGCTTGGGCGCTTGGGTATCACCAGTGTCGCTACTCCTATTACCCCGAATCCCGAGTGCGCGAGATCGCCAGCGAGTTCCGCACGCGGCAGATCCCGTGTGATGTGATCTGGCTGGATATCGACTACATGGAGGCCTTCCGGGTCTTCACGTTCGACCGGGGGCTCTTTCGCGACCCCAAGAAGCTGAACGCGGATCTGCTGGGACAAGGCTTTCACAACGTGTGGATGATCGACCCGGGGATGAAGAGCCGCACCGCCCGCGGACCCAGCGATCGCCCCGAAGAAGAGCTCGCGGCTGAGGGGCCCGAGGTGGCCAAGGCCCGGGCGGCGGAGCTTGCGAAGTACGAAGCGATCATGGCGTCGGGGGATCAGGCCGACGTGTGGGTGAAGCGGGCGGACAACACGGTGTTTGAAGGAGAAGTTTGGCCCGGGTGGTGCAAGTTCCCGGATTACACCCGCCCAGGCGTGCGGCAGTGGTGGAGCGGGCTGTACACCGATTTCATGGCCGAGGGCGTCAGCGGGGTGTGGAACGACATGAACGAGCCGGCGGTCTTCAATGTGCCGAGCAAGACCATGCCCGAGACGAACTTGCATGCGGGCGACCCGGCGATGGTGAAGCCCAACGGCAAGGCCCAGGGGGACGAGGCCAAGGGCGATCACGCACGGTATCACAACGTGTACGGGATGCAGATGATTCGCGGGACCCGCGAGGGGATTCAGGCCATCCACCCGGACAAGCGGCCCTTTGTGCTGAGCCGCGCAAACTACATCGGCGGGCAGCGCTACGGCGCCACCTGGACCGGCGACAACACGGCGAGCTGGTCGCACATGGAAGAAAGCGTCCCGATGTCGCTGAACGTGGGGCTGTCGGGCCAGCCGTTCATCGGCCCGGACGTGGGCGGGTTTGCGGGCAACGGGGACGCGAAGTTGTTCTCGCGCTGGTTCGGGTTCGGAGCGATGTTGCCCTTCAGCCGTGGGCACACCGGCAAGGGGAACATCAACAAGGAGCCGTGGGCCTTTGGGCCGGAGGTGGAAGCGACGTGCCGCGAGGCGCTCAACCGGCGCTATCGCCTGATGCCTTACCTCTACACGCTCTTTCGCGAAGCCTCGGAGAATGGGCTGCCGGTGGCACGTCCGGTCTTCTTTGCCGACCCCAAGGACGCGGCGTTGCGCAGCGAGGACGACGCCTTCATGCTGGGGGCCGATCTGATCGTCGTCCCGCAGATGATTCCCGATGGCTCGCGGGTCCCGACGCTGCCGAGCGGAACCTGGCGCGAGTTTGAGCCCACCAAGAACCTGGATATCCCCAAGCTGCTGGTGCGGGGCGGGGCGATCCTGCCCATGGGCCCGGTGCAGCAGTTTGTGGGCGAGAAGCCGCTGGACCCGCTCACCCTCCTGGTCTGCCTTGATGACTCCGGGAAGGCGAAGGGCACGCTGTATGAAGACGCCGGGGACGGGCTCGGGTATCAGAAGGGGGAGTTCCTGCTGTCGACCTACGAAGCCACGCTGGGTGACGGGGTGGTGACTGTGAAGTTGGCGGGGGTGGAGGGGAAGCGGGCGAGGCCAAACCGCCCGGTGACGGTGCGGGTCCTCCTGCACGACAAGGTGATGGAAGGGACGGGCACCGACGGGCAGGCGATCAGCGTGAAGCTGAAGTAGGCAAGCCTCGACCGTTCATGGGCGCCACGCGTGCGGGGGCGCTGACCTCCGCAGCGCGTCCGTCCTTTGGGCAAAGGGCCCGGGCGGGTTTGGCCCCCGCGATGGGGCAGCTCGCGGGGTGGTTGGGCGTGGGCCCGCGCGCGGGCGTCGGCGGGTGTAGATAAACCTCGCTCTGGTACCAGAGACCAACCCGCCCGGCGGGCATCTGAACCGTCAGGCGCTCACGAGCCTTGGGCGATCGCATAGCCTATTGATTCTGGCGGCGTCCCCGGCCCGCTTGAGGCCAACGCCATCTGCTCGTGCCGCTGACTGCCTTTGCTGACTGCCTTTGAGGATCTCACCCATGCCGATCAAGGTCGAAATGCCCCGTCTCTCCGACACCATGCAGGCCGGCACGGTCGTGAAATGGAGCGTCAAGGTGGGCGACAAAGTCAAGTCAGGGCAGGCCATCGCGGACATCGAAACCGACAAGGCCACGATGGAGCTGCAGAGCTTTGACGACGGGGTGGTCGCAGCCTTGCCGGTGCCCGAAGGTCAGAGCGTGCCCATCGGCACGGTGATCATGGTGCTGGCCACCAAGGGTGAGGATGTGACGACAGCGGCCCAGGCGGGCGGAAGCGCTCCCAAGGTGGGGGCTGCCGCCCAGACGACCCCGCCGGCTTCTTCAGCGGCGGTGATGGCCCCGCCAGCGCCAGTGGCTGCCGCGGCTGGCAATGGCCACGCTCCCGCGTCTGGGGCGCGCATTTTCGTCTCCCCCTTGGCCAAAAAGATCGCCGACGAAGCCGGCGTGGATCTTGCATCCCTCTCCGGCACTGGCCCCTCTGGGCGGATCATTCGCAAGGATGTTGAGCAGGCAATCGCGGGCGGGGCGACGGTGACTTTGGCGCCCGCAGCCGCGACCAAGACGGCGATGTCGGCTCCGGCGCCATTGCCTCCGGCCGGCGCGGCGATCGCGGGTCGCAAGGTCGTGCTGAGCAACATGCGCCGGGTCATCGCCCAGCGTTTGAGCGAGAGCAAGAGCACCATCCCGCACTACCAGGTCACCGTCGATGTGGACATGGACGCTCTGCTGAGCCTGCGCGGGCAGCTCAACGAGCAACTGGCGGCCCAGGGCGTGAAGCTCAGCGTGAACGACTTTATTGTCCGGGCGTGTGCCTTGGCGATGCACCAGCACCCGTACGTGAACAGCCGCTGGAACGGCACGCCGGGCCAGGAGAGCATCGAGATCCTGAGCAACGTGAACATCGGGATCGCGATCGCACTGAGCGAGGAAAAAGGTGGCGGGCTGTTGGTCGCGACGATTCGCGGGGCCGATCAGATCGGCCTTCGCCAGATCTCGGCTCAGAGCAAGCAGATGGCGGAGAAAGCCCGGGGCAAGGGGCTGTCGCCTCAGGAAATGAGCGACTCGACCTTCACCATCTCCAACCTTGGCATGTTCGGGGTCGCCCACTTCAACGCCATCATCAACCCGCCCAACGTCGCGATTCTTGCAGTCGGGGCGGCCCTTGACCGTCCCGTGGTTCGCGACGGGAAGGTCGTGCCGGGCAAGGTCATGTCGATCACCATGAGCAGCGACCATCGCGTCGTGGATGGGGCGATGGCCGCGGCCTACTTGGCGACGGTGCGCGAGCTGCTCGAGAAGCCCGCCACGCTGCTGGTGTGAATCGGGTCGATTCCCAAAGGGCAAGATGCCCCGGCGCCCGCCGGGCTCGTGTAGCAACCTGCGCGACGTGGGGCGAGGTGTTGGAGCGCGAAAAAAGATCGGCGCGCGGGCCGATCTTGAGTGCCTGGAATGGCAGGCGGAATGCGTTGGTAACGACGCCCCAGGAGCGATCTCGCACGGCTGGGTGACATTGCCCGGCTTGACCCGAAGGGTCTACTTCCCAGGCCTACTTGCCAACGAGGGTCTTGGCGATTCCCAAGGCCTTGTCCTTCTTGGGGTCAAACTTCTTGTCAGCAGTCATCTTGATGATGCGCTCAGAGCGGGTGAGCACGCTGCGCTTGCCGGTGAGGTTGGCGGAGATCTTGAGAGAGCGGTCCAGGCTCATGGTTCGTTCCTTCCCGTGGCTGTCGGTCGCGACGGTCTGCCCGTCCGCCTGAAGCTGAAAAACTTGCGGTCCAAAGTCGACTGATCCAACGATGGTTCAATCCCAACAATACGCGGCCCAAAGTCCTACTGAAACTTTTCCCAACCGGTCTTCGCGAAGTTCGAAGCTCCCCGGTGCTGCTTCTGCCAAATCTCACCCAGCCGGGCAACCTCGGCCTCAAGGTTTGTCCGCGCCGTCTGCTTGGTGCGGAACTGCTCGCTGGTGATCCCGGTCGCGGCGTACAGGCGGTACGTCTCGGCCGGGCCAGCATTGTTGGCTCGTACCCCGCTGCGATCAACCGGCACCCCGATCACTTCTACGCCGTTGGCCGCCATGAACTGGATCGCGGCTTTGGTGTCCGCCAGGCCCAGGGTGGCCATGGCCAGATAGTTCTTTCCCGGTTCGCGCCGGTCGGCACTGACGCCAGACGCAGTGATGACCGCGCCGGTGCCTGCCCCAGGGCCAACATCGGTTTCCGGACGAACCGGCGCGGGCGTCGTGGGGCGAGGCTGGGGGGCCTTGACCGCGACCGGGGTGCGATCGGGCGCAGGAGCGATGGCGGGCTGATCCACGGGCTCGCTCAGGTTGGGGCGATCGCCAAAGCGTCCCGAGAGCTCTTGCTCGGCGCGACGGCTTTCGGCGCTTTGCCCAAGCTTGTAGCCGACGACGAAGATGACGACCAGCGCCGTGAGGGCGGCAGCCGCGGCGAACCAGATGGTGTTCGTCTGGATCGCGAGCGTCTGCTGGGCGGGGG
>JAKFUN010000100.1 GCA_021732675.1 Phycisphaerales bacterium | reverse complement strand
GGCTGATCGGGCAGCACGCGCATGATGAGTCGCGAGTCTTGCGTCACGACCTTGCGGGCCCAACTGGTCACGCCCTCCGGGGTAGCGTTGCGATAGCGGTCAAGGTCACGCTTGAAGCCGCCCGGGTCGCCCCAGAAGAACTCGTACTCGTTCAGCTTGTCGGCGACGGCGGCCGGGCTCTGCACCTGGCTGAGCTTGGCCAGCTCGATGGTCGCTTTCCGCTGTTCCAGCTCCGGGCCGGTGATGCCGTCCTTGAGTAGGCGGGCGACTTCCTCGTCGGTGATCTGCTCGAGCTTGTCCAGGTCCGCCCCTTCGACGGCGGTCACATCGATGCGAAAGACCGACTGGAGCAAGGCCGAGCTTTGATAGGCGCTCACATCGCTCGCAAGCTTTTCGTCCAGCACCAGGCGCTTGTAGAGGCGGCTGCTTTTGCCCTGGCTGAGGACCGCGCCCAGGAGGTCCATCTCGGCGTCTCCCTCGGACATCTGGCTGGGGCTGTGGTAGCACATCGCGACCTTGGCGAGCTGCACCTGGTCGAGGGCGACGCTGCGCACCACGCGACCGAGTTTTTGGGCGGCGGCGGTCTTGTGCATGGGCTCGGCGCCCTTGGCGATGGTGCCAAAGAGCTTGGCGACGAGGGGCTTGATCTCTTCGGTCTTGAAGTCGCCGCTGACGACGAGGCTGGCGTTGTTGGGCACGTAAAAGGTGCCGAAGAAGTCCTTGACGTCCTGCACATTGGCGGCTTCGAGGTCTTCGTGGCGCCCGATGACTTCGTAGTGGTACGGGTGCCCGGCGGGGAACATGATCTCGGTGATGGCCAGCTCGGCCTTGCCGTAGGGAGCGTTCTCGATGCTCTGGCGGCGTTCATTGCGAACAACGTCGCGTTGCTTGTTGAGTTTTTCCAGGTCCATAGTGCGGCCCAGGTCCTCCAGCCGGTCGGCGTCCAGCCAGAGGAGGGTCGGCAGCAGGGCCGAGGGACCATTGGAGAAGTAGTTGGTGCGGTCGAAGCTGGTGCTGGCGTTGTTGGCCCCGCCACCGGTTTCCATGATGATGTCGAACTGGCTGCCCGGCACGCGCTGCGTGCCCATGAACATCAGGTGCTCGAAGAGGTGGGCAAAGCCGGAACGCCCCGCGGGCTCGTCCTTGGCGCCAACATGGAACCAGGTGTTGATCCCCACCACCGGCAGGGTGTGGTCTTCGTGGAGAATCACGGTCATGCCGTTGGGCAGGGTGTACTTCTCAAACTTTACATCCTGCGCGGGGGCCAGGCCCGCCAGGCCGGCGACAAGGAACGCGGCAAGGCCACGGGAGAGGCGAGAGAGGTTCGACGAGTTCATCGGGGGCTCCAAGGTGGCCGCGTTGCCCCGTTCCCCGAGGCACGCAGCGACCAGCCCAAGGATATCGGGCGAAGACAGCCGAGGCGGGCTGGGAGGGATGTGAGTAAGGCCCCTCCTCTCAGGCGGGCTTTGCTTCCTTGGTGCGCCCTCGTCGCGAATGGCACGCCCTTCAGGGAGGAAGCCCAAGGCGGCTTCGCCGGTGGCACGCCGCCCCCGGCATGAACAACTTGCCGTGCCCCGCGTCCTACCATGGAGCCGGATTTTTCGGCGTTTCACCGCCGCGATCGTCTATCGCGGCTATTCGAAAGGATCGTTCGCGATGCGCAAAAACCACCTGCGAAACCTCGGCGTTCTGCTCGGCGCGTTTGTGCTTGCCCCGGCCGTGTTCGCCCAGGCCACCCAGCCCGCCCAGACCGAGCCCAAGAAGGACGAACCCGTCAAAGAAACCCCCAAGACCGAAACGCCCAAGACCGAAGCCCCCAAGGACAAAGCCGGGAGCGACAAGCCCGCCCCCGCCAAGGAGCAGTTTGTGTACATCAACATGAAAACCAGCAAAGGTGACATCGTTCTCGAGCTCGACAAGGAAAAGGCCCCGCTGAGCGTCGATAACTTCGTCAAGTACGTCGACAAGGGATTCTACGACGGGACGATCTTCCATCGCGTCATCAGCACCTTTATGATTCAGGGCGGGGGCTTCACGCCCGACATGAAGCAGAAGACCACCGACGCCCCGATCAAGAACGAGTGGAAGAACGGCCTGAAGAACACCAAGTACACCATCGCCATGGCCCGCACCAACGTGCCCGACTCGGCCACCAGCCAGTTCTTCATCAACGTCGTCGACAACGCCTTCCTCGACGTATCCCGCGACGGGGCGGCCTACGCCGTCTTCGGCAAGGTCGTCGCCGGCACCGAAGTCGTCGACGCCATCAAGGTCGTCAAGACCGGCGCGAAGGGCCCCCTGCCCAGCGACGTCCCCGTCGAGACCGTGACCATCGAAAAGGTCACCAAGATGACCGACGCCGAGGCAGCGAAGTACAAGGACAAGAAGTAAGCAAGCCGGGCAAGTGAACCTTGAGTACCCCCTCTCCGCGAGAGGGGGTTTTTCATTTCTGGTCCGCTCACGTCTGCAACACACCGGTCTTGAAGTCGCGTGAGTAGTCCCACCCCTGATTCGCGGCACTGAGCGCCGCGATCAGTTCGTCGCGGGTTTTGTGGGGTTCGACCATGCGATCAACCCAGCCGCGCGAGGCGGCGTGGGTGATGGCCGCCTGCTGCGTGTACGCCGCGTGTACCGCCGCGTAGATCTTCTCGTGGGCTTCGGGGTCGATGGTTTCGCCCTTGCGTTTGCGACTGGCCTCCTCGATGGTCGTCAGCACGCCGGTGGCCTGGTTGGCCCCCATCACGGCGCACTTGGCGCTGGGCCAGGCGAAGGCCATGAACTGGTCGAACGCCCGCCCGCACATCGCGTAGTTGCCGGCGCCATAACTCCCCCCCGTGATCACCACGATCTTGGGCACCACGCAGTTGCTCATGGCGTTGACCATCTTCGCCCCGGCGCGGATGATGCCCCCCTGCTCGCTATCGCGACCCACCATGAACCCCGTGGTGTCGTGCAGGAAGATGATGGGGATTTTCCGCTGGTTGCAATCCATGATGAACCGGGCGGCCTTGTCGGCGCTGTCGTCGTAGATCACCCCGGGCATCTGCACGGCTTTGGTGGGGCCGGTCTTGCCGCCGGGCATGGTGCGCTGGACGAGTTTTTTCTGGTTGGCGACGATGCCGCAGGCGTGACCGCCGATGGTGGCGTAGCCGCAGACGAGGGATTGGCCAAAGTCGGCTTTGTATTCGTCGAAGCCGGGTTCCTTGGAGGCACTGCTCTCCAGAGCGGTGCTCTTGGCTTCCGACTGTGTTGCCGAGGACTTTTCAAGCACACTGCTCTGGAGAGCGGTGCCACCAGGAGAAGCACCACCAACAGCCTTGGCGTCCACCAGGCACGCGATGACGTGCTTGACGTCGTACTGCGCGCCGGGTTTGACGGTGAAGGCGTCGTAGATCTGGTTTGATTCTCGTGCAGCTTCCGCCTTCTTCGTTGTGCGGCTTTGGCTTGGGGGCGAGACGGTGCTGTACAGCTTTGCCAGCGCCTCGGGTCGCATCGATTCGACCCTTTGAATCTCATGTTCGGACATCCGGCTGGCCAGGTCATCCGACGCGCGTTTCTTGAACTCGGCAATCAGGGACGTCTTCTCCTCCTCCGATCGGGTGTGCTGCATGCGTTCACCGAACTCTTCACGCCAGTTGTCCGGGGTCCCGTGATACATCGCGCCTTGGACAAACGTGACCAATCGCTGCAATGCCGCCACCTCTCGCATGACCTCGGTTGCCCCGTACTTGTGAATCAGCCCCCGCAGGCGCTCAATGCACGCCTCATCATCCTTCTCCTTGAAATCAATCGTCCCGCTGATGCTGGCATGCATGCTCGCCCCGCCCAGCTCCTCATCCGTCACTTCCTGCCCGATGGCGGCCTTCACCAGCGCGGGGCCGGCAAGGTAGAGCCCGCTCCCCTCGGTCATCAGCAGCGTGTCGCATAGCACGGGCAGGTAGCCGCCCCCGGCGACGCAATACCCCATGATCGCGGCGATCTGCGGGATGCCCGCCGCGCTGATCACCGCGTTGTTGCGGAAAATCCGCCCAAAGTCGTCGGTATCAGGGAAGACATCTTCCTGCAGCGGCAGAAAGACGCCCGCTGAATCCACCAGATAGATTAGCGGCAGCCTCGCCTCCATCGCGATGGTTTGAGCCCGGATGATCTTCTTGCACGTCATCGGAAAAAACGCGCCTGCCTTCACGGTGGCGTCGTTGGCGATGATCATGCAGTGGCGCCCATGCACCTGTCCGATGCCCGTAACGACGCCGGCCGCGGGGGCGCCGCCGTATTCCTTGTACATCTCGTGAGCCGCCCAAAGGCCCAGTTCTTGGAAGAACGACCCGGGGTCGATGAGCTTGTCGACACGCTCGCGCGCGGTGAGTCGCCCCTTCTCGTGCTGACGCTCGATGGCGGCTGGCCCGCCCCCCAGCCGAATCTTGGCCTCGGTTGCGAGCATGGTGGTGGTGAGATCACGCAGGGCGGGTGTGGACATGGGGAGAAGAGTAACGCAGCGCCGTGTGTCTGGCCCTGCGCGATCTCGTGGCACAGGCCTCCGGCCTCTGTCATTCCCACCCTTCTCTGGGCCTGGCTTCGCTTACGCTTGGCCATCTCCGTGGAGCGACCCATGCAGCAAGGCCCAAGACCGAACCGAGAATCAAATCGCGAACCGAACCGGGGCAACCCCCGTCCCCCGTCTCGCGATGGAGGCCGCAAGGACACGGGCTGGAAGCCCGTGCCACGCAGCAAAGATGGCAAGCCCATGCCTCCTCGCCAACTCTCGCGGGATGAAGAAGGCGCCATCAACGAGTTGCTGGCCCGATTCGTGGAGCTTTGCTCGCAGGCCGGGGCCGCGACCGACGGCGAGACCGAAGACACCCCTCAGTTGGCCGACGCAGTAGCCCGGTGGTGGCACGCGTTGCCACCCCGCAAACGCCCGGCGGCCTACGACATCCTCATGCCCATCGCCGCGGCCATCGGTGATTGGCTGCAGGATGCCGCCCGGCTCGAATGGCGCATGGTCGAGATCGACGGCGCGACCGCTGCCTGCCTCACCGGGGCTGGGGGCATCCGTCTCGACGTCTTCGACGACATCTCAGCAACCTTCGAAGACTCCCCCGACGGGTGCGCCGAGGAGTACATCCAGCTCGTCTGGCCCAAAGTCGAGCACCTGAAGCGGTAGTGCCTTCGGCAGGTCGGCTCTCCTAGCTGCCACACGGGCTGGAAGCCCGTGCCACGCCGAGATTTCGATGCACATGGACGACGCGCCAATACACTTGCCCGGAGGTGACCCATGCCCACGTACGCCCTTGTTCTGTCCGGCTGTGGCCGTGCCGATGGCTCCGAGATCCATGAGTCGGTGAGCATCCTGATCCATCTCTCGCGCCTGGGAATTCAGGCCAAGATGTACGCCCCCGACGCCCCCCAAACCGACGTGATGAACCACGCCACCGGCAAGCCAGGGCCGGCGGGGCAAACCCGCAACATGATGGTGGAAGCTGCCCGCATCGCCCGGGGCGCGATCTCACCCCTCTCCAAACTGGAGCCAAACGACGCGGATGCATTGCTCTTCTCCGGCGGGTTGGGGGCCGCCAAAAACCTGTGCTCCTTCGCGGCTCCGGGCGAGAAGGGCGGGCCCAACTGCGAGGTGCTTCCTGACGTGGAGCGGGTGATCCGGGCGTTTCATGCCGCCAAGAAGCCGATCGGGCTGTGCTGCATCGCCCCGGTGCTGGCGGCCCGGGTGCTGGGGACGCGCAAGGGAGGTCCCGGGGTCAAAGTGACCATCGGCACCGACCCGGCGACGGCCGAGGCGATCCAAACCATGGGCGCGACGCACGTGCCCAAAAGCGTCACCGAGGCCTTCACCGACGAACGCCAGCGGGTGGTCACAACCCCGGCCTACATGTACGACGCGACGATCGCCGAGGTCTTTGAGGGGATCGGGCAAATGGTCGAAGGCGTCCAAAAGCTGACGGAAGTCCGGAGCTGGTGACGTACGGCTCGCGTACGCAATATGATCGCAGAATGTACGGTTATCCAATAAACAGCACCCGGGACTGATACAGTCCCGCCGCCATGCTTGTCAGTCAAAACCGACCGCGCAACCTCAACTGGTACCACTCCGGCCCGCTTTTGTTCGGTGACTGGGGGACAAGCCGGCTGTACGTCCTCGGGCTGGCGTTTTTCTACACCGCCCACGCCTCCATCTACTACATCTTGGCGATGGGCGTGATCATGGCCGGGGTGGCGTGGGCGTACACCATCGTCTGCCGCGAGTTTCCGGATGGCGGGGGGGTGTATAGCTCGGCCAAGCAGATCAGCCGGGTGTTGGCGGTGACCGGGGCGACGCTGCTGCTGTGCGACTACATCGTGACGGCGTCATTATCGACGGTAGAGGCTTTTCACTACTTCGGGGTGCCGGAGGGGTGGGCGATGCCCCTGTCGATCGTGGCGATCGTGATTTTGGGGGTGGTGAACTGGTATGGGTCGGAGAATGCCGGGCGGTTTGCGCTGGGGATCGCGGTGACCGCGATGGCGGCGTCGCTCATCATCGGGCTGATGTGCATTCCATTTGTCAAGGAAGGCATCAAGACGGTCAGCTGGAGCGACGTCGCCAAGAACACCAACTGGGAGCGTTGGACGTCGCTGGTGCAGATCATGCTCGCCCTTTCGGGGGTCGAGGCGGTCTCGAACATGACGGGCCTTATGAAGGAGCCGGTGGCCAGAACGGCCAAGAAGACGATCTGGCCGGTGCTGGCGGAGGTCGTGATCCTCAATGCCGTCTTTGCCTTGGCGCTGGCGGGCCTGCCGATGCTGGCCGGGAAGCACACGCCTGACTTTGTGACCTACGGGACAGCAGCGGTGCCGAGTGATGTCCAGCAGTATCGCGACACGGCGGTGCGGGTCTTGGGCATCGAGGCGGGGCAGCATTACTTCGGGCCCGCGGCTGGGCTCATCTTCGGCAAGATCGCGGCCATCGTCTTTGGCCTCTTGCTCCTTTCCGCCACCAACACCGTCATCGTCGGGATGATCTCGGTCACCTACTCCCTCTCGCGCGACAAGGAACTGCCGGCGGGGTTCTCCAAGCTCAACTACGCGGGGGTGCCGTGGTGGGGGTTGGTCGTCGCGACCGTGGCCCCGATCATCGTGCTGCTCTTCGTCAGCGACGTGATCCTGCTCGCCGACTTGTACGCTGTCGGGGTGGTCGGGGCGATCTGCATCAACATCTTCTGCTGCGTCTTCAACCGAAAGATACAGGTGAAGCGCTGGGAGCGCGGGGGGTTGCTGGTGGTCGGCTTGGTGATGCTGGCCACGGAGATCACGATCGTCTCGACCAAGCATCACGCGGCCTATTTCGCGGGGGGAATGGTGGCCCTGGTGCTGGCGATTCGGTGGGGGCTGCACACCTTCTCACCACCGGCAAGCGAGCCTCTGGCAGTGCCCGCGGCTGGCTGGTTGGCGCAGCTGAAAGCCGCGGTCAATAAGCCGGGCCCGGGCCCGCGGATCATGGTCGCGGCCCGCGGGCGCGACAACGCGGAGTACGCCGTGGACCTGGCCAGCCGTCGCAAGGCCGCGTTGTTCGGGCTGTTCATCCGGCGTTTGCAGGTGGCGGACGTGACTCCCGGGAACATTCCGCTGATCGACGACGACACGGAAGCGCAAGAGGCATTGGGCACGCTCTCTGTGCTGGCGAGCCAGGCGGGGGTGCCGTTCCTGCCCATCTATGTGACATCGCGCGACATCGCGGGCGAGATCTTGGATTACACGGTGACGTTCGGGTGCGACACGCTGATCATGGGCAAGAGCCGCCGGGCGGTCTTCTCGCGTGCCCTTGGTGGTGACGTGCTGGCGCAGGTGGCGGCCCAGTTGCCCGAGGGGATCTCGCTCGTGACGCGGGCCAGCAGCACGGCGCCCCGGCAGCCGCTGGCTCCCTCGTTGCCTGAAAAGCCCTCGGCACCCCGTGAGAAGAGCGATGACGACGATGTGGCGTCGCCGAGCTAAGAACTGCTCACAGAATGAACTTCACCGGCTCGTGGCACGGGCTTCCAGCCCGTGTCTTCCGTTCCCTCTCTTCATTCTGTTTGGGGCTCCAAGCCCTTTCATCACCGGACCCACATCTTCACAATTCTTCCCCTGATGGCGTGAGCGGGCGAGTGCCGCCATCGCTTGAGAGGTACCAAGTTGCGGAGTGTGCCGCGACGACAAGGGTGTGGGGAAACGAACAACAAAGAGGTGTGTGATGAAGACGACTTTGATCGCAACGGGTATCGCTCTGTCCATGGCCGCGGCTTCGCAGGGGGCCATCGTCAGTGTCTCGGGTCAGGTGACGCAAATCGCGCCGCCCACCAACGCCAACTTCCCCACGCTGCTGGGCCCGCTGGCCCAGGCTTGGGATGAGCAGCAGGCGGTCACCGTCAGCGCCGGGCTGTTTGCGGACATCACCGCCAACCCGGGCTCGAGCGGTTCGCCCACCCCGGGGGTGGTCTTCGGGAACTTCAACAGCCACTTCCTGCACATCAGCAGCGTCCCGGCCCCGGGCTTTGCCGGCGGGCTGGTGACGTTCGACGGCCCCATCGTCGCGGTGATGTTCAACGACACCACGCTGGACCTTTCGGACACGCTGGGGGCCTTTGGGACGACCTATCCCACCGGGCTGGTGGGCCGGGGGATCGGCGGGCAGTCGAACCTGGCTGTCTTGGGCAACACCTTGCGGTTCAGCCTCTTCGGGAGCGCGACCGGGGCCCTGGACATCGAGCAGGTTCGGGTGCTCACGCAGCCGGTACCGGCCCCGGGGGCGCTCGCCTTGGGCGGGCTGGGCCTCATCGCCCTCCGTCGGCGTCGATAACGAGATTCCTTCCGATAACCCCGGATTGACCTGGCAGGCACGATAAGTCCTCAGGAAAACCCGCCGATTGAAGCATGACTCTGGCTTTGTGGCCGGAGTCATGCATTTTCTAGGAACATACAGGGTTGACCGGAACGAAAATCAGCGTACGTTGGAGATGCGTTTCCACCTGGGTGGGTCGGAAACCGCTCACAGATCCAGAACGCGGCAGTTTCCCGAACGGGAAAGGACGACACATGGCGGTCCGTATCAAGGGACAGAGTACCTTCGGGGCAATGTTGACTGGTCTTTGTTTGGCACTGGGAGCTGGTCAGGCGACGGCTCTCGCACAGCAGGCGGCCGGGCAGAACCAGCCGGTTTTGGACGGCTCATTCACCTTGCTGCAAGCGGTGCCCGCATCGGCCCTGACCGGGCGCCCCAACGTTCGCCCGAATGTGTATCAGGCGGCCCAGGTCAACTGGGATGTGCTGCGCGGGCAGTTGGCCGCGGCTCCGCTGGAGGCGTTCCCGCAGGCCCAGGCCCCCATCGTCATCAGTCTCCCCATGCCCGACGGCTGGCTCGCCCGCTTCAACGTGGTCGAGTCGCCCATGATGGAGCCGGGGCTGGCGGCTCAGTATCCGGACATCAAGACCTACACGGGCCAGGGGATCGACGACCCGACCGCCACGGTCCGCTTTGACTATACGCCCCAGGGGTTCCACGCCTCCATTCGCAGCGGCAACGGGGTGGTCTTCATCGATCCGTACGACGGGGGCGACACCAGCGTGGTGGTGAGCTACTTCAAGAAGGACCTGGTGCGCGATACCCAGTGGCGGTGCCACACGGTGGACGAGAACCCGCAGGAAGCGCCAGTCGTGCCCGCGGAATCGACGAAGAACCCCAGCGCGGCCCGGGGCGGGTACAGCGAGCGCGGGGGCGAGTTTGTGACCCGGCGCCAGTATCGGTTGGCGGTCGCCACGACGGGTGAGTACACGACCTTTCATAGCAACCTGAATGGCCGCGCGGTGAACGTGGCGGATGGTCAGGCAGCGGTCGTGACCGCGATCAACCGGATCAACCAGGTGTACGACACCGAGTTGGCGGTGCGGTTTATCCTGGTCGCGAACAACAGCAACGTGATTTTCACGAATGCGACGACCGACGGGTACGCCAACGACAGCGGGTTGAGCGATCGCAACCTCAACCAGGCCAAGCTGGACAGCGGGATCGGCAACGGGAACTACGACGTCGGGCACCTCTTCGGGACCGGGATGGGCGGGGTGTCGTTCTTCCGGGCCCCATGCTCGACCTCCAACAAAGGCCGCGGGCTGAGCGGGCTGCCTGCTCCGATCAACGATTCGTTCTGGGTCGATTATGTGGCCCACGAGATCGGGCACCAGTTCGACGGACGGCACAACTTCAACAACTGCACCGGGGGCCCGGGCGATGCCCTGTCGCTGGCCTTTGAGCCAGCGTCGGGCACGACGATCATGTGCTACGCGGGCATCTGCAACGAGAACGGCCAGGACAACAACCTTCAGGACAACTCCGACGCGATGTTCAGCCAGAACTCGCTGGAGCGGATGAACGCCTTCATCGCCACGACCCAGTGCGACACGGAGAGCTTCACGGGCAATCACGCCCCGACGATCACCGATGCCGGACGGGTGTACATCATCCCGTCGCAGACGCCATTCTTCCTGACGCCGGTGACCTTCGGGGACATCGACGGGGATGCGCTGACCTTCTCGTGGGAGCAGATCGATACGGGCGATCCGGTGAACCTGCCCTTGAGCGACAATGGCTCCTCGCCCCTCTTCCGGGTCTTCCCCTTCACGACCAACCCGACGCGAACGATTCCCAATCGGTTGTCGTTGCAGACGAACACCCTCGCGCGGGGCGAGATCCTGCCCGCGTCGGCGCGGGATGTGAACTTCCGCCTGGTGGTGCGTGACAACCGGGCGAGCGGCGGCGGGACTGCGTGGCTGGAACGCCGCGTGATTGTCGACGCCAGCAGCGGGCCCTTCGTGGTCACGTCGCCGAACACGAACGTGTCGTGGTTCGGGACGCGGACCGTCACTTGGAACCGGGCGAACACGCACCTGGCCCCGGTGAGCAGCGACTTCGTGCGGATTCTTCTGTCGCTGGACGACGGCCTGACCTTCCCGATCGTCCTCGCTGACGGGGTGGAGAACAGCGGGTCGGCCCAGGTGGTGATCCCCGCCAACACGACCCCCTCCACGCAGGCGCGGATCCGGGTTGAGGGGCAAGGGAACATCTTCTTTGACGAGTCGAACGTGCCTTTCACCATCATCGCCCCGCCCCAGAACGTGGCGTATGTCGCAACGGGCAACAACACCTTCAGCGACTCTGAGCCCAACGGCAATCGCAACGGCGGGATCGACCCGGGCGAGACCAACATCGCAGTCTTTGTCGAGGTGAGCAACAACGGGCTCTTGACCGGCACCAACGTTCGCGGGACCCTCACCAGCCAGACTCCGGGGATCACGGTTGTGACCGGCACGGCCAACTACCCGAACCTTTCGACCAACTCCCCTCAGCGGAACCTCACTCCGTTCATCATCTCGGCCGCCCCGGGCTTTGCGTGCAACAGCACGATCAACCTGCGGATGAACCTGGCCTCCACGCAAGGGGCGCTCAACAACATTCCCATCAGTTTCCGGAGCGGGGTGCTTCCCTTCCCGGTGCAGCGGGTCTTCAGCTTCCAGGGGCCGGCGGTGCCCATCCCTGACTTCCCCGGGCCCGCGGCGACCGTGCCGATCATTGTGAGCGGGCTGACCGACACAGTGACCGAAGTGCGTTTGAGCTTTGACGGCTCCGTGTGCAGCAACGCTCAGGGGGCCACCACCGTGGGCCTGGAGCACAGCTACGTCAGCGACCTGCAGGTGACGCTCAACTCCCCGGGAGCCAGCCCCCGCTCGGCGCTGCTCATCAACCGCCCGGGATATGTCGCCCCCACCAGCCTCAACCCGCAGGGTGGGAACAACCCCGGGAACAACTTCTGCGGAACGCTCCTCTCGGACACGGCGGCCTCCACCTCGTCCATCCAGACCATCACGGCGGGGGATGCCCCCTTCAACGGGCAGTATCGCCCCAATCAGAGCTTCGCGACCTTCCAGGGCCTTTCAGGAACCGCCCTCAACGGCACCTGGAACCTGCAGGTGCAGGACCTGTCTGGCGGGGACACCGGCAACATTCGGGGCTTCTCACTCATCATCATCACGCAGGGCTCGCGATTCTGCTCGGCCCCGGGCACGCCTTGCGACCCGGACCTCAGCCGCGACGGGAACGTCGACCAGAGCGACATTGACTACCTCATCAACGTGATCGCGGGTGGGGCCAACCCCAACGGAATCGACCCGGACTTCAATCGCGACGGAAACGCCGATAGCGCGGACGTCGACGCCCTCATCAACACCGTGGCGGGCGGGGCGTGCCCGTAACGCAGATTCGGCAGTAACGCCCCGAGGGCGGCGAACGAATCAAAGTTGCGTTCCCAAGGCCCTGGCGCTGACGCCAGGGCCTTTTTCGTACCTCCCCGTACTTCCCCGGATTCTTGAATGCAGATTTCGGACCCTCAATACCCGGGAATCTTGCTTGCAACCAGCGGCGGGTCGGGTATATCTATCTGGTTGAAGGTAGGTGAGGGCGACCTCCCTCCCACCCGCGAGCCAAGTTGGCCGCGCCGGGCCCGAGAACGCTACAGGGCCCGACTCGGCATCGAAGCAAGCATGGCGCAGGGGCGCGGGCCATGAAGTAGGTCAGGTTGGGCTTGGCGCCTCATTCGTTGATTCCCGGTGAAGATGCGAACGGCTTGGTTTGGTACCGAAACTCAAGAGAGGAACCCATGCACGCACAGTTCTCAACGTTCCATTCCGGCGCCCGGGTGATTTCTCGCGGCGCCATGCTGCGAGCCGTTGCCGGGGCGGCCCTGGGTCTGATCGCCCTCACGTCGCCCGCGCTCGCCGAGCCGGGGGCGGCCCCGCGATCTTTCGCCGAACGCTTCTCAGATTACGGGCAGGGGCTCCCTCCGGCGGACATTCGCTTCGGGGCCAACGGAGCCCTGGCGCCGGCGGTGCTGGATGCGCTCAAGGCCTGGCAGGGCTCGGCATCGGGCGTGGCGGTGAGTGCCGCGGAGGCAGGGCTGGCGAGCCAGTTCGCAACGCTGCGTTCCTATCGCGACCCAGCGCTGGGAAGCGTGAACTGGCTGGGGGCGACCTCTGAGTTTCTCACCGGCGCCTCGCAAGACCCGGCAACAGACGTGGTGAAGTCGTTCCTGGCGAGCAACCCCGGGCTCTTTGAGGTTGGCCCCACACTGCTCGACAAGTCGAACCTGCTGCGCAGCTTCACCACCCCCGGCACCAACGCCACCCACCTTACCTGGCAGCAGACTATCGGCGGGGTGCCCATTACCAATGCGCGGCTGAACGCCAACGTCACCAGCGACGGGCGCCTGATCAACATCGGCTCCACCATGCTTCCCGAGCCCGATGGCGGGTTTGTGACCGGCAAGTTCGAACTGAGCCACGAGCAGGCAATCCACGCCGCGGCCAAGGCGTGCGGGATCACGCTAGCCGCCGACTGCACCCCGACGGGGGAGAACGGGATCGACGGGGCGACGCTGTGGAAGCCCGCGGCAGAGCTGCGCCAGGATGAGCCAGTGCAGACCAAGCAGGTCTACTACGCCGTGTCGCGCAACGATGTTCGGGCGGCGTACTGGGTCGTCGTGCCGGTGCGGGGCGTGGGGCACATGTACGAACTGATCGTGGACGCGACCAGCGGCGAGCTGCTGTATCGCCTCAACGCGCTGGTTTGGGAGACCACCCAGCCGGCGACATATCGCGTCTACACCAGCGACAGCCCCCAGCCCGCTTCGCCCGGGGCACAGTCGCCCAACAACCAGCAGTTTCCCTTTGTGCCCCGTCAGGCGGTGACGGTTCAGCCCGCGGACATCTCTGAGATCAATCCCAACGGGTGGATCGCGGATGGCGGGACGCAAACGGTGGGGAACAACACCGACGCCTACACGGACGCGGCCAACGACAACACCTCGTCCGCGGCGGACCGGGCCACCAGCGCCACCCGCAACTTTGACTTTGTCATCAACGCCGGTGCGGACAACGCCCCGATCGACGCGCCGGGCGCCTATCGCGACGCGGCGATCACGCAGTTGTTCTACTTCACCAATCGCTATCACGACCGGCTGTGGCAGCTTGGGTTCAACGAAGCTGCGGGGAACTTCCAAACCAACAACTTTGGGCGTGGCGGCACGCAGGGGGACGCGGTGCTCGCCGAAGCCCAGGACGGGGGCGGGACCAACAACGCCAACTTCAGCACGCTGGGGAGCGATGGGTCTTCGGGCCGCATGCAGATGTACGTCTTCACAGGCGCGACCCCGGACCGGGATGGGACGCTGGACGGGGACATCGTGTACCACGAGCTGTCGCACGGGTTGTCGATTCGGCTCCATGGCCCGCAGGGTGGGCTGGGAAGCGGCAACCAAAGCCGCGGGATGGGCGAAGGGTGGAGCGACTTCTTCGGGCTCGCGCTGAACGCGGAGCCGGGGGACGACTTCACGCAGGCCTACTCCACCGGCTCGTACGCGACCCGCGACTTCCCGGGCATCGGGACCTTGAACGCGTACTACGGGATTCGCCGGTATCCGTACTCCATCGACTTTGCCAAAAGCCCGCTGCTGTACGGGGACATCAACCCGAACATCGGCCCGCGCACCTATGCCGCCCCGCGCAACACGGCCTTCGCGAACACGGCCGACGAGGTTCACAACGTCGGCGAAGTGTGGTGCAACACGCTGCTAGAGGCTCGCTACCAGATCAGCCTGACCGAGGGCTTCGCCGCCAACAACACCATGATGCAGTTGGTGGTGGACGGCATGAAGCTCGCCCCGGGCAGCCCGAACTTCTTGCAGGAGCGCGACGCGATCCTGCAGGCAGACATGGTTCGCTACGGCGGGTCGCACCAGTTCGCCCTTTGGACCGCCTTCGCCAGGCGCGGCCTGGGCAGCGGGGCCCAAAGCGCCGACGCGAGCGCGTCCAGCGCAATCGAGAACTTCCAGATTCCGTTCCGAGTCGACTACACCTTTCCCAACGGGACCCCGACCCAGCTTTCGCCCACGAGCGCGACTTCATTCCCGGTGCAGGCCGCTCCCTTCAACCTCACCATTACTCCAGGCACGGGACGCATCTTCTATGCCGTGGGGAGCGGTGCCTTCACCAGCGCCCCACTGACCGAGGTGGGGAGCGGGAGCTTCGTCGCGACGCTTCCCGCCGCGGCGTGCTTCTCGAACTTCCGCTACTACCTGAGCTTTGACACCAACGTTGGTGCCCGCACCAGCCCCGCGAACGCTCCCGCGTCGACATTCTCTGGCCAGGTCTTCACCCAGACGACCGTCTTCGCCTCCGACGACATGGAGATTGACCGGGGCTGGACCGTCTCGGCGGGTTCGCCGGCCGCCACGACCGGGATCTGGAACCGGGTCGCCCCGTCGGCCACTACGACCACCGCGGGGCTGCCGATCCAGCCCGGGGTGGACACCACCCCCGCCCCCGGGACGCGCTGCTGGGTGACGGACGGGGCGGCCGCGACCGCCGTCGGCACCAACGACGTGGATAGCGGGATCACCATCCTCACCAGCCCGGTCTACAACATGGCCTCGGCCAACGCGCCGATCGTCGAGTACTTCCGCTGGTACGCCAACAACGGCAACACGGCGGTGGACGACACCTTCAACATCGAGGTCACCACCAACAACGGGGCGACCTGGGTTCCCGCCGAGACGTTGACGACCTCCAGCAACGCCTGGGTGCGTGCGAGCTGGTCGTTCGCGTCGCTTGGGTTGACGCCCACCAGCCAGGTGCGTTTGCGCTTCATCGCGTCGGACATCAACACCGGCTCGATCGTCGAGGCCGCGATCGATGATCTGCTGATCACGGATCGACTGTGCAACGCTCCTGTGTGCGACCCGGATCTCAACCAGGACGGCAACTCCGACCAGGGGGACATCGACTACCTCATCAACGTCATCGCTGGTGGGAACAACCCCAGCGGGATCGACCCCGACTTCAATCGCGACGGCAACTCCGATCAGGGGGACATCGATGCCCTGGTGAACGTGATCGCCGGCGGGGCTTGCCCGTAAGACTCGCCTGAGAAAGCGACTTTTCACCCCCGCTCCTGCGAAAGCCGGAGCGTGGGCTTTGAAAGCCTCCTGCTGTTCCACGCACGTTCAAGGAACCTGAAATGAAGACTCATGCCCTCATCGCGGCTGTCGGGTTGGCCGCCCTGCCTTGCGCCGTGCTCGCACAGCTCGCTCCTCTGCCCGGCACTGACGAAGCGATTTCGCGCCGCCCGATCTGCGGGTGCGGCAAGTGCCAGGTCCTGATGGCCGAGGCCCAGGACGGCCAAGCCCCAGGGGGCGGGGGATATGCAACCCGCGAAGCCAGCGGCGACACCGACCTGCTCACCGTCGATCTTGACCTCAATGTCGACTTCGCGGGCGGCACGCTCAGCGGCTCCAACACCATGCAGGTGCGGTCGCTCGTCAACGGTCTCACCCAGTTCACCTTCGTGCTGCGCAGCAACTTCACGGTGCAGCGCAATCTTTCGGGCCAGGCTGGCGACAACAACAAGGTCACCCTCAATGGCGCCACCATCGCCAGCGCCACCACACCGGGCGCCAACAGCTATGCACGCACGGTGACCCTCGATCGCCCGTACAACATCGGCGAAACGTTCACCGTCAAGATCGACTACAGCGGCACCCCGGTCTCGCGCGGGTTCGGGTCGATCGAGCTGGGCACGCAGAACGGCCAATCCATCGCGTCTTCGCTCAGCGAGCCCTACTACGCCGCGACGTGGTGGCCCGTGAAGGACGGAGACTTTGCCCTGCCCGGCGACAACGCAGACAAGGCCACCGGCTCCATCGCGATCAACGTCCCGATCACCTTGTCGGCGGTTTCTAACGGGCTGCTGACCAGCGTCACGACCCCGTCGACGGGCCGAAAGCGCTATCGCTGGACCACCAACTACCCCACGGTGCCCTATCTGTTTTTCTTCAGCACCACCAACTACATCCAGTGGCAACTGAACTACACCTACCCGCTCGCCACGGGCGGAAGCGGCACCATGCCCGTGCATTTCAGCATCTACCCCACCAGCAACACCACGGCCAATCGGGCCGCCTGGGAGCTCTCGCTCACCATGCTCGCGACCTATCGCGACTTCTACGGCGAGTACCCGTTCATCAACGAGAAGTACGGCATCTACCAGTTCCCCTTTAGCGGCGGGCAAGAGCACCAGACCTACACCGGCCAGGGCACATTTAACGAATCGGTGACGGCTCACGAGCTTGGGCACCAGTGGTGGGGCGACAACATCACCTGCCGCTATTGGAACGACATCTGGCTCAACGAGGGCTTCGCGACTTACACCGAAGCGCTGTGGGCGGAGCGCAAGCCCGGCTCCACCGGCCTGCCCGCCCTCTTTGCCGCGATGGCGCAGCGTCGCCCGACCCGGATCGACGACAGCGTGTACTGCTACGACGTCACCAGTGTTGGCCGCATTTTCAGCAGCGACTTTTCCTATGACAAAGGGGCGTGGGTGCTCCACCAGCTCCGGCGCGTCGTCGGTGATACCACCTTCTTCCAGATTCTCCGCGACTATCGCGCCCTCTTTCAAGGCGGGGCCGCCACCACGCAAGACTTCGCCAACGTCGCCAGCGCCACCAGCGGGCAAGACCTCTCGTGGTTCTTCACACAGTGGGTCATGGGCGTGGGCGCCCCCACCTACACCTACGCCTGGCAGTCCGCGACCATCGCCGGCCAGCCTTACCTACGGCTCTACATCGAGCAAACGCAAGACCCCGGCTGGCCCCGCGCCGGAGGCACCTCCCAGTACTTCCGCATGCCCGTAGACGTCCAAATCGCACAGGGAAGCACTTCGCAGACGGTCACCGTACAAAACAACGCCCGCACGCAGTTCTTCCTGGTGCCCTTGAGCGTGCTCCCCGCCAGCGTGGCCTTGGACCAAAACAACTGGATCTTGGCCACCTCCAAGACCGAGGTACCCTACCCCGCGGGACCAGCCAAGGTCGCGATCACCTCGCCCGCCCCCTTCGCGACCCTCTCAGCCCCGCCGGCCTCGCTTCGCGTGAACTTCAGCGAGCCAGTCAACATCGGCGCGAGCGCCTTCACGCTGGTGGGCAGCAACGGGCCGGTGGCGTTCACCTCGTCCTACCAGCCCGGCACCCAGGCCGCGATCATCGCCCCGGCCCAGCCCCTTGCCCCCGGCAACTACGTGCTGACCTGGGCATCTTCGCAGATCACCAGCGTCAACGGCGGGGCCGCCCTGGATGGCGAAACCAGTGGCTCGCTCCCCAGTGGCGATGGCCAGGCCGGGGGCAGCGGCTCGCTCGCCTTCTCCGTCACGTCCGCCTGTGACCCTGACCTCAACGAGGACGGCAACTCGGACCAGGGCGACATCGACTACCTCATCAACGTGATTGCCGGGGGCTCCAACACCAGCGGGATCGACCCCGACTTCAATCTCGACGGCAACTCCGATCAGGGAGACATCGACGCGCTGGTGAACGTCATCGCGGGCGGAGGTTGCCCGTAAGCCACGCTTGGCCGAATGTCAGGCGAAGTCCAACGGGCGTACTCACGCCCGCCGCACTTCGACCTTGCCCCCAGCCATGTCCTTGATGGCGTAGCCCATGCCCGCCAGTTGGTCGCGGATGGCGTCGGACTTCTTGAAGTCCTTGCCAGCCCGCGCATCGCGCCGATCGCGCAACAGGGCCTCGACCGCAGGATCAGGAGCAAGACCGCTGGCCCACACGCCCAGGTCGTTCTCGAATCGCGTGTTGCCGGGCGTGAAGATGACGCCGACGACATGGTCGAGCTGGTGGACGTAGGCGAGCCACTCAGCGATGGTGCCTTGTTTGGCGGGGTCGTCCAGAACCGCAGCGATCTTGTCGTGGGGCCAAGGCTCGGTGGGCAGCGCCGCGGCGACGGGCGAGACGGGCAGCGACTGTTCGATGCTCGACTGCGTGAAGATCGCGTCGAAGGCGATCAGCGCGTTCCACACGTTGAGGTCCTCGCTCATGGCCCGGGCGAAGTCGGCCACAAAGCGGGTCCGGTCGGCGCTCGCGTTCCACGGGGTTGTCGCGGGGGCCGCCATCGCCAGCCTGACAAGCTCGCGCCAACGGTCAATGCGGGGCCCGGCCCGCTTGACGTTGTCGAGATAAAAATCCGCCTGACTGCGGTAGTGCCCGCTGATAAGTTCCAGCCGAAGCGCTTGCCACGAAAGCCCCTTGCCCCCCTGCTCCACCGGCGCGGACAGCTCGCGGGGGACATAAAAGTTCCCCTTGCTCTTGCTCATCTTCGCCCCCTCGACCATGAGGAAGCGTGGGTGGAACCACATACGGGCAAAGCTCCCCGCCGCCGGGTCCGCATTGAACGCGCAGCAGCTTTGCGCCATCTCGCACTCATGGTGCGGGAAGATGTTGTCCTCACCCCCCGAATGAATGTCGAGAATGGCATTGCCGTTGGGGAGCGAGAGCGACCCCGCGGCCTGCGCCAAGGCCGCCGCGCTTTCCGCCCCCACGTGCATGGCCCGCAGGCTCATCACGCTGCACTCGATGTGCCAGCCGGGATAGCCAGTGCCCCACGGGCTCTCCCACTTCATGATGTGCGAGGCGTCTTCCTTCCACAGCAGAAAGTCCGCGGGGTGCTCCTTGCCGGCCTGATTGGCCGCGTTCACCCACCCCC
>JAKFUN010000200.1 GCA_021732675.1 Phycisphaerales bacterium | reverse complement strand
GGCCCCCAAGGTCAACGCCCCCCACCAGGGCAGGGTGGTTTCCGGCAAGGGCGAGAGGGTGGGCAGCCCCCGCACGGCCAAGATCGCGGCGCAAGAACCCCCCGCACCGATGGCCAGCCCAACGCCCCCCAACGCGATCGCCCGGCGGAGCAGTTCGCGCCGCTTGGCTCGCTGAATGATCCTTTGAAGACCCGTCCGTGGCACTGAAAGCTCCTTGGCTCCACTCGTCGGCTCAGCCGTGAGGCTTCGCGGCGTCCCCTCAACCTACAGATAGTACGAAGCACTTTGGTATTGGGGTTCGGCGTCGTACGCTGTCGGGCCATGCAGATCCGCGAAACACTTGCCTTGCTCCTTTCCGGGGGCACGCTCGACAGCACCCAGGCCGAGGCCTTCTTTGAGTCGCTCCTCGAAGGGCAGCTGGATGACGCCCAGATCGGGGCGGCTCTCGCCCTCATCGCACGCCGGGGACCCACCACACCCGAGCTGCTGGGCGGGGCCAAGGCCATGCGCCGCCACGTTTCCCGCATTCCGGGCGTGGAGGGGCTCACCGGGCAGATTCTCGACACCTGCGGCACCGGGGGGGCGCAGAAGACCTTCAACGTCTCGACGATCTCGGCCCTGGTCGTGGCCGCGGCTGGCCGGGGCAAGGTGCTCGTCGCCAAGCACGGGAACAAAGGTCGATCAGGGCGTGGCTCGGCGGAAATGCTGCGGACCCTGGGGGTGAACATCGACGCCGGGCCGGCGACGCAGGCCAGGTGCCTTCGCGAGGCGGGCGTGTGTTTTTGCTTTGCGATTCACCATCACCCCGCGATGCGCCACGCCGCCCGTGCGCGGCAATCGCTCGGCTTCCCGACGATCTTCAATGCCCTGGGGCCACTCACCAACCCGGCGGGAGCGCAGCGGCAACTCATGGGCGTGTATGAGCCGCGCTTGGTTGAGCAGAACGCTCGCGTGCTGGCTGCGCTGGGCAGCCGGCGCGCGATCGTCGCCCACGGTCGCGACGGCATCGACGAGATTTCGATCTGCGCCCCGACGCTCATCGCGAGCGTTGAGGAGGGCTCGGTGAAGCTCGAAGAGTTCGATGCCGCGGCTCACGGCATCCCGCGCGCGACGCTCGGTGACCTTCAGGCCAGTGACCTTGAGGACGCCGGAGCGATCGCGCTGGCGATTCTGAGCGGTGAGCCGGGCGCCAAGCGAGACATGGTGCTGGTGAACGCCGCGGCGGCGCTGGTGGTGAGCGATGTGGTCGCCACCATCGAGGACGGTCTGCGGGCGGCACGCGAGGCGATCGACTCAGGGGCTGCACGTCGCACGTTTGATTTGCTCGCGAGACTCTCGAACGAAGCTTGAGCCAATCCCGGCTTTGGGTGGAAAAGGCGTCCCATCTGCCCCGGCCTTTGCTCGCCTTTGGCGTTGATGAACGTCGCGGGCTCTTTCCAGAAAGCCTGGACGCCTCGGCTGCTGGAGGCGAACCGCACGCGCCGCTCGATCTTTATCGCGAGGCACTCTGTACTGCCTGGTTCACCGACGCTTGCAGACTGGCCGCGTCGGTATCGCCGATCTTCGCCCCGCCAAACACGTGTACGCGCAGCGGCTGGCTCTTCCCTTGCGGGGAGACCCACACCACGCACTCCACCTGGTCGCTGTGCTCGGCCAGCCAGCGCTTCATCACGGCGGCGGCGTCGGGTGAGTCGGTCGGGCGCTGTCCAAGCGCCAGGCGGGCGGAGGCGATCAGGTCTATGTCGCCGCTCTCGCCGATCCGCTCAACGTTTTCGCCGTCGTTGGCGGGCAAGGCGTTTCCCAGGGCGCTGACGCCTACGCGAGAGAGTCCATGTGAAACTGCTCGAAGGGTCTTGTCGCTGTCGCCGCTCCAGGGCTGAAGCACGTCGTTGATGACGAGCACGCGAGCCGTCACCTGAGGCCAGGTTGCGGGGGGGTTGTCAACGCTGCTTTCGAAGGCTGCGGATTCGTCGGTCGCGACTGGCAGGACGATCGCCCCGCTGGATGGGAGCGAGCCCTGGTCTGCCGCGGGCGTCGACACGTCGATGCCGGGCGCGGAATGTTCGGATTGCCTGGTGCGGAAGACGTTGAGCGCCACCAGACCGACCACCATCAGCGCCACGGCAACGCCGACGCCACCATTGACGGGTTTTTGAGGCGCCCCGCGAAAGTGAAAGCCATTGCGGCTCGACGCGATGCGGGCGCGGGCCTCCTCAACGCGGCCTCTGGCGCTGGCGAGCTGCTCGGCGGCGCTGCGACGAATGAGCGGTGCCGCGGGCAAGGGCGGTGGCGTGGCGCCCAAGCGCACATCGGCGGGAGGCACCACCTCGGCCCGGCCTGTCCACCAATGAGTCACGCGGATCTGGGGGCCATGGCCCGCAGCACGGGCCGCCGCGGTGTCCATCGCTCCCTTGATAGCGCCCCCGATGCTGGCGCCCAGCGCCCCCACCGCCGCAGCGAAGCTGGGGATCGGGAGCGGGTTGCCCTGCCCGAGGCTTGCCGGAGTACGCGTCGCGCTCGCCCGCATGCTGGGCAGGTCGATGGGCCGAACCGCGAAGGGGTCGGGCGCCATGCGAACCACGTCGAGGTCGGCCAGCATGGCTGCGGCACTTTCGTATCGCTTGTCATAATCCGCCATCGCCCGCCGAATGATCCATTTCACCGCCTCGGGGCAGCGTTTGGTCACCTGGCTCAGGCCCCCGTGGGCGGGAAACGACTCTTCGATGATGCTGAACAGAACGGAGCCGGCACCGTAGAGGTCGAACCGCGTGCCGTCGACCTCGTGGACCTTGACGCCCTTAAGTGCCAGCCGGACCATCTCCGGGTCGCGGAAATACTCAGTTCCGTGGGTGGTCAGCGTCATGGCGCTGCGCAGCGAGGAGACCAGTCCGAAGTCCACCAAGTGGGCGCGGCCCGAGGCATCGACGATCACGTTGTCGGGCTTCACGTCCTTGTGCCACAGCCCGCCCCGGTGATAGACCGAGAGGGTTGATACCAGATCGGCGACATATCCCAGCCCGGATTGCATCGCGGCTGGCGAAAGGCCCCCCGGGCCGCTGGAGGCGTGCAGGCGCTTGGTCATCATGCCCAGCGGCTCGCCCGGGACGTAACGCATGACGTAGAAGAAGCGATCGGCGGTCAGTTCGTGGTCGAGGATGAGCCCGAGCTTTTTGGCCGCGTCCAGCGAGCGGCTCTCGCGCACGATCTGGGGGAGGCTGCTGCCGTCCTTGAGGCTAAAGGTCTTGATGACGACCTGGCCGACGTGGTCGATGCCGTCGCGCTGAAAGGCCGCGAACTTGGCGGCGCTGGGCTGAGCGATGTAGAGCTTGGCCCCCGACCCCCCCGCCGCCAGCGAACCGACGATGGAGTAGCCCTCGAACTTGCCGCCTCGGCCAGCGGGGAGTTCTCGGGTGGGGGCGTTGGCCATCACTTCGGGTAGACGTTTTTCGACGCCTTCCACCAATCCGTGCAGGCCGACCAAACGCAACGGGTGCGACAAGGCGACGCGATAGAGACACAGCCCGGCACCGGAGAGCTCGTGCTGCAGGGCTCGCCCGTAGTGCCCGCAGGCGGAAAACCGCCCGATGACAAGGTTGGCCAGCACCAACGGCACGTACAAAATCGTCAGCACAAGCGACCCGATCAAGCGGGCTGAGTCCATCACCATCCCGCCAACAAAAGTGAAGATGTGGCGAATGAGAAATCCGATGCCCCGGAAGAGCGGCACCAGCACGCTGGTGAGCAAGACCACCACGAGCACGAGGCCGACCACGCCGGCAAGCACGATCAAGAGGATTTCGATAGCGGCCATGATCGACTCCCTTCCCGGCGGCGCGCACCACCCCGGGTGAAGCCCGCGGCTTTAACGCAGACGTGCCGCCTGATCTTGCCTTCGCAGATCCATCTGGCGATGGTAAATCTCGCAGATGGCTTCGTCGAAAAGGGCGTCGTCGGCCGCGGACCGCTCTTGTTTCGGAGTCGCGAGTAAACCATTTCGCGCAGCTTCGTCCTTTTCGTCTTCCGTAAAACTGTAAATGCGGATGACGTCGACCAATCGCTCTCGCAACACCTCGCGGACTTTGGCCAGCCGGCGGCTGACGGTGGGTTCGCTAATCCCCAGCGCTTCGGCGACCTCTTTCCCCGGCTTTCCTTCCAGCACCCGCATCGAAAAAATCGCAAAATCGCTGAACTCGGTCTCTTTTTCAACCACCCGGATCGCCGCTTCAACCTTGGCCCGGAAGACCCCCGCTTCGTATTGAGCGTCCACGCCGGGGTCGGTGGAGGAGGCCATCCAGCTTTCGTCGAGCTCGGCCGCCCGCTTGTTGCCGCCCCGTTTTTGGGCGTGACGCCGGTCGAGTTCATCACCCAAGACGTGCTTGGCGATGGCGAGGAGCCAAGTCGAGAACCTTGCCCCGCGGCTGGGGTCAAAGCGCTCAATTGATTCAGAAAGAGCCGCGAGCGTCTCTTGGGAGAGGTCCTGCACGGTCTGCGAGCCGATGCGACCCTTTCCCCACTTGCTGAGCTGCGAGCGCACGACCGGGCCGAAGGTCTCCCACACTTCAAACCAGGCGGACTGGTCGTTGGCGCGGAGCCTGCCGATGAAATCCATGTTGACCGGGGTCAGCATCGTGCGTTCCGTCCGTTGAGAGGTGGTTGCTGCGTCGTCGCGCCTTCACCAAAGCATAATACGCCATATTCAGCAACCCGCAATGCGAGAACGCGGAAAACCCAATGGTCTGAGAATCGGCAGCTTGGCGCGGGGGTGTGAACGGATCATCGCCTGCCCGAGGCGTGTGCCAGCTCCCCGACGCCGGGCCTGGAGGCTTCGAAGGTCCGGGTGGAGCCACGCCAATGCCCGGAGCTTCGCAATGCCTCAGCTCCGACGTCAGTGGATGGCTGGATTGCGGCGCCGGGCCCTGCCTCCTTGAAACTATCCCCCGACGAACCCTGAAACTGCCCGCTGCCTTTCCCGACCAAAGGCTCCGACGCTGGTGTCTGATGCTTCGGGGCGTATCCCGGGCCGACGCCGCGGCGGGGCAAAGCCGCAGGAGATTCGTCATGTGCTTCGTCAAGCATGTCGTTCGCTATGGGGTGATCGCAGCCCTGGTAGGCGGAACGGCGGCCCTCGTGGCCGGCCCGGACCGCGTTCAGGCGCTGCTCACTCAAACCCGTCAACACGTCAACTCGGCGATCGACGCCCAGATTGACGACCCGATCGCGCTGCGCAGCCAGATGCGCCAGCTCGCGGGCACGTACCCCGAGCGCATCGCCTCGGTCGAGCGCGATCTGGCCGAGCTCCGCGCCCAGCAGGCCCAACTTCGCCAGGAATCCGTCGTCTCTGATCGCGTCGTCGCCCTCGCCAACGCCGACCTGGATCAGATGAAAGGCCTCCTCGACAAGGCCCAGGCCACGCAGGCCAACCTGAGCGCCAGCAACCAGGCCACCATCGTCCGCGTCGTCTTCAACAGCGAATCGCTCGATGTGAACGGGGCGTTCTCTAAAGCCCGCTCCATCCAGCAAGTACGCGACGCCTACACCACCCGCGCCAACGACATCCAGCGCGACCTGGGCTACCTGGGCCAGCAGGAAGAACGCCTCACCAAGCTGCAAACCCAGCTCCAGCAGGAGAACGCCGACTTCCAGGCCCAGCTCTGGCAGATGGATCGCCAGGTCGACTCCATCGCCCGCAACGATCGCCTGATCACGATGATGGAAAAACGCCAGAAGACCATCGACGAGCAGGGGCGCTACGGGGCCAACAGCCTCGAACAGCTCGCTGGTCGCTTCGCGGACATTCGCGTCAAGCAGGAAGCCCGCCTCCAGATCCTGGGCACGGGCACGGCCATCAACAACTACGAAGACCGGGCCAAGCTCGAGCTGGATGCCCAGCGGGCCTACCACCCCGGTGTCTTTGATCAGCCGGCCGCCCCGATCACGCCGAGTGTGATCGAGATCACCCCGGACAGCCCCTTGTCTCCCGTCTCCCCCGCCCGCGGCACCTCGGTGCAGGGGAAGCTCCTGCCGGGGACACTGGCCTCGAAGGTCCAATAACCAAAGCAAGTTCAATCAAGACCGCGCTCGCCGCCGACGGAGTCGAAAGACCGTCGGCGGCTTTCGGTTCAGGGCACCGCCGTCGGTGCTGGTGATTGGGCATCGGTGGGAGCCCCCAGCCGGCCGTGGGCACCCCGAATGCCGCATCCCGAATGCCGACGACTTGTCGTATTCGTGCGCGCAGACGCACAACCTGTGGTCGGGTCCGCTAAGATGAGCCGATAATTGTGGTGTGGCCGCGGCTTGCGTGCGGCCCGGTGGAGCAGGGAATCCCCATACGGGGGGCAAGGAATCGCCGCGTGCTGTTTGATCGCCTTCTGGGATTGTTCAGCGTTGATATGGGAATCGACCTGGGGACGTGCAACACCCTGGTGTCGGTGCGTGGGCAGGGCATTGTCCTGAACGAGCCCAGCGTGGTCGCCGTCCGCAAAGGCACCAACCAGGTCCTGAAAAATGGCGAGGCTGTCGGTTGGGTCGCCAAGGAAATGCTGGGTAAAACCCCTGGCTCGATCACAGCGGTACGGCCACTTAAGGACGGCGTGATTTCCGACTTTGAGATCACCGAGGCGATGCTGGGGTACTTCATCCGCAAGGTGAACGGGCGCAGCAAGATCTTTGGCCCGCGCGTGGTCATCAGCGTGCCCAGCGGGATCACGGCGGTGGAAAAGCGGGCGGTCTTCGACTCGGCGGACCGGGCCGGGGCGAGGAGTACGTACCTGATCGAGGAGCCGATCGCCGCGGCCATCGGGGCCGGGCTGCCCTTCGCTGAGCCCACCGCCTCGATGATCATCGACATCGGCGGGGGCACCACCGAGGTCGCGATTATGAGTTTGGCGGATATCGCCACCTGCGAGAGCGTGCGTATCGCCGGCGACGACATGGACGAGGCGATCATCAACCACATGAAGCGCACGTACAACATGATGATCGGCGAGCAGACCGCCGAACGCATCAAGATCGACATCGGCTCGGCCTTTGCCATCGGGCCCGAACAGACGATGGAAGTACGCGGGCGCGACATGATCAGCGGCCTGCCCCGCAAGACCGTCATCTCCAGCGAAGAGATCCGCGAAGCCTTGCAGGAGCCCGTGCAGGGGATCACCGAGGCGGTGACGCGGACCCTCGAGAAGGCCGAGCCCGAGCTCGCGGCTGACCTCGTCGAGAACGGGATCACCATGGCCGGGGGCGGCTCCCTGCTGCGGGGTTTGAGCAACATTATTCAGAAGGCGACCGGGCTGGAAACACGCCTGGCCGAGGACCCTCTGACGTGCGTCGCCCGCGGGACGTGCATTTACCTCGAGCACCTTGAGGAGTGGAAGTCAACCCTCGAGAACGACATGAACGGGTAATGGGTGTAGAGGGGCATGGCAGGACATTGGGAGTGGTTTTGGGGGGGATGGTTCATTCACTGACGTATGCAGACGCCGCTTATCCAGCGAGTGCTTCCCGTGACGATCCTGATCCTGGGGGCACTCGCGCTGGTGGTGCCCGGGCGATATCAGTGGTGGGCGACCTCGCTCGGGAGCACGGTGACGGTGCTGGTGGCCCCGGTGAGCGGGCCGGTGCGGGCGGTGGCCACGTGGCTGGGCCCAAATCGTGCCGGGTCGAGCGATGAAGCCAACCGGGTCTTTGAGGACGAGCTGGAGCGGATCAAGTCCGAGCTGCTGCGAACCCAGCAAGAGAACGATCGACTGCGCCAGACCATTCGTGACCTGCAGAGCGGGCTAGCGTTGCAGGACAACGCGCCGGTGAGGCAGCTCGAAGCCCCCGTGATCGGCACGGGGAGTGACCCGGGCACGGGGATGCTGACGGTCCGGGCGGGAACCCGGGAGGGCGTAAACACCGATGGGGTAGCGCTGGCGCCAGGCTTGCAACTGCTCGGGCGCGTGGTGGCGGTGGCGGAGCGCACCAGCACGGTGAGGTCGATTACCGCGAAGTCCAGCGAAGCAATCACGGCGATGATCATGATCAATAGCGAGGTCGCCGACGGGCTCCGTTGCACGTTGACGCCGGTTGGGGATGGGACGTTGCGTGGGCCGGTCTCGGATCGGCGTGACCCTGGGACCAACTCACCGATCGAGCCGGTGGCGGGCCAACTGGTGAGGCTGGACGACCCGTTGTGGCCCCGGTCGTCGCGTATGTTGAAGCTGGGGGTGGTGGAATCGGTCGAGCCGAGCCCCAACCAGCCGCTGCGGCGGATCGTGACGGTAAGGCCGACGGTGCTCGAGCTTGATCGGCTGAGCGACGTGATTCTGTGGACACCCTTGGAGCCGGGCAACGACAAGGCGGGGGGCGCGAAGTGAGAGTTGTGGCGTTGGCGCTCTTGACGTGGATCTTCATGGGGCTTGAGTTGGGGCTCAAGGGCCCGTTGTCGCTTGGGGCGTCGAGTGTGTCTCCCAGCTTTGTGTTTGTGCTCTTGACGTATGTGGCGATGGCCGCGACCCCGAGACAGACGGCGTGGGCGGCGCTGGCGCTGGGGGTGCTGACGGATCTGACAAATCCCTACGCGTTGCAGGATCGACTGAGCCCGGTGGTGGTGGTAGGGCCCAATGCGATTGCATTCCTGCTGGGGGCGCAACTGGTGCTCACGCTGCGGGGGGTGATGATCCGGCGCAACCCGTTTACGCTGGGGTTCCTGGCGTGCACCGGGCAACTGGTGGCGAGCGTGACCTTGGTGGGCATCTTCGGGGTTCGCTCGCTTATCGACAATCAGCACTGGGCAGCGAGTCCGCACCTGTGGGGCGGGCTCAAGAATGCGCTCTACACCGGGGTGGCGGCGGTCCCGCTGGCGCTGGTGTTGATGCCCTTAGGGCCGTTCCTGGGTCTACCCGGGCCCCAGGCCCGCCGCTTTGCCCGGCCCAACTCGACGTAAACGCTTCTGGCGTTGATTGTCCGGCCTGGTTCTCCTGCCTGGTTTTCCGGGCGCTGGGGTGTTTGGCGCTTCGCCGGATCATGTCATGGCGGGGATGGTTTCCAGCTTGGATGGGGCGGGCCTGAAAAGCCGGAAGAGTGGTGTGGCCATCGCGGTGGTGATGATCGCGACCACGACCATGATCGAGAAAAACTTGGGCGTGATGATGTTGTGATCCAGGGCGATGTTGAGCACGATCAGCTCCATCAGCCCCCGGGCATTCATGAGCGAGCCGATGCATAGGGCATCGCGGGTGGAGCTGCCGGTCAGCTTGGCCGCCAGGGAACACCCGACTCCCTTGCCGATGCACGCGGCGACCAGCAAAAGGAGCGTTGTCCAGATGGCGCTGGCAGAATCGAGCAGGCCGATGGAGGTGTTGAGCCCTGAGAAGACGAAGAACATGGGGAGCAAGAGTGAGACCGTCAGGGGCTCGATGCGCTCGACCAGCTTTTCGGCAAAGCCGCCCCGGGGCATCGAGATCCCCAACATGAAGGCTCCGAGGATGGCGTAGATCCCGATGATGTCGGTGAGGTAGCACGCCACGGCCAAGAGGACCAGTACTCCCGAGAGCCATCCTTGGGTCAGGGGCTTGCCCGCGAGCACGGGTGAGGCGATGACCCGCATCGCCGGGCGAATCACGGTGAGGGTCACGAATGCGAAGGCTCCCCCGGCGCCGATGGTGATCGCCGCGATGGCCCAGTCGGACTTGAGGCTGGCGATGACGATCGAGAGGAAGCACCAGGCGAGCACGTCATCCAGTGCTCCGGCCGCCAGGGCGACGGTGCCCATGCTTGTCCCGGTCAGGCGGTTTTCGCGGATGATGCGGGCGAGCATCGGGAACGCGGTGATCGAGAGGGCCGCGGCGGTGAAGAGGGCGGCGTGCCAGCGGGTAACCTCTGGCTGAAAGAGCCCGGGCTGGGAGTGCAAGGTGGTGACCGCCATCACGGCCAGCAGGAACGGGACCGCCGCGCCCGCGACCGAGACGATGATCCCCTGGCGCCGGTTGGCGGCAAAGACGCCGGTGCGAAACTCCATCCCCACGCAGAACATGTACAACGCCAGCCCGAGTTGCGCGATGACGCCCACGAACTGGACCATTTCGGCGGGGAAGAGATAGCTCTTGGCCTCGGGCCAAAGCCAGCCCAGGACCGATGGGCCCAGGAGCACCCCGGCGATCATTTCCATGACGACGGCGGGCTGGCCGAAGAGGGGCCCGAGCAGCGACGCGACCCGGCAGGTGGCGAGGATGGCCGCGAGGGCGAGAAAAAAACGAACGGAAAGTTCAAAGCTGGTCAAGGGTACCCCCGCGGCTCGAACAACTTGGCCGCGATTGCTGCTGGTGCAGATGAGAGCGTCAGGTTTGAGGGGCGATCATACATCGGGCACCTGTCCATCTGCAAGCGAACTTGCGGGGCCGGTTTGGGGTTACACTGGGGGAATGCACCGCTTTGTAATCTTCGACGACGGGAAGGGTCGGCTCGACCCATTGACGGATTTTCGCCCCGCCTATGGCATTCGGACTGGGTGCCTGACAACCATCGAGCGATTGACTAGAACGTTTGGGGAGCGCCCGATCGGGTTGTGGGTGCCATTGGGCATTCGCGACTTGGCCCGGGCGCGTTCGTCGGATCCGGTCAATCCTGAGAGTCTTGGGTCCGGGAACGTGACGTTGGTAAGCGGGCGCTGCGTCTTGCCACCTCCCGGGCTGAGCGAGTTGCTGCCGGGGGCGTGGTTGGTGGAAGAAGGGACCGGGGACGTGGTGGCGGGGTGTCTGGATGCGCCTGGGGCGCTGCGTTTTCTGGAAACGGGAAATCGGCCGGCGGGGACGGTGATGGCGTTGCCGGCGCCGGCGCTGCTGAGCCGCCCGTGGCACGTGCGGAGCTTTCGGGATCGGGCGATCCGGGCGGATCTGGATTTGTTGGCCCGCCCGGCGGACCCGTCGCGAGAGTCTGCGGGGAGTGACGAGTTGTTTGATCGGGGTGGGGTGGAGTTGTCGCCCGATGCGGGCACGCCCCAGGCGCTCGTGTTGCCCGGGCACCCGGTTTCGATCGATCCTGGGGCGAAGGTGTATCCGGGGTCGATTTTGGACGCGGAGGGAGGGCCCATCGTGATCGCGGCTGGGGCAACCATCCGCCCGGGGGCGATGCTGATCGGCCCGTGCTATGTCGGGCCGAGCTCTACCGTGCTGGAGCGAGCGACCATCCGCCCTTTCACGGCGATCGGCCCGTCGTGCAAGGTCAATGGGGAGATCGGTGGGACCATCTTCCAGGGCTATGCCAACAAATCGCACGATGGGTACCTGGGTGACGCGTTTGTGGGCGAGTGGGTGAACCTGGGTGCGGGGACCACGGTGTCGAACCTTCTGAACACCTACGGCGAGGTGGTGTCGAAGGCGAGCCCCAAGGACGGGAACGAACGCACCGGCGAGATGTTCCTGGGGCCCGTCATTGGCGACCATGTGAAGACGGCGATCAGCACGCGGCTGATGACCGGGAGCGTGCTGGCCACCGGGGGGATGTTCGCGTGTACGGCGGCGGTGAGCGGAGCGACGCGGCGCTTCGCGTGGCGCACCGACGCGGGCGAGCAGGAGTTCCGGGCGAGCAAGTTCATCGAGACCGCCAAGACGGTAATGGCGAGGCGGCGGGTGGAGATGCACGAGGCGTATGCCGCGCGGATTCGGGCGTTGTATGAAGGTGGGGAGTGAGAAACGCAGCAGAAAACACATCGGCAGGCCGACCGTCGGCAGCCCGGCCGTAAGAGAGGGCCCGGCGATAACCGGCGGCTAGGAAGTACTCCGGTTCCACATACCGCGTAGGAACTCATGACCCGGCGGGGGGACCGCCGGGCCACCCAAAGCACCTCTGTCTGAGAGAGGGCGTACCCAGAACATCATGCCCACCCTCTACCTCATCGACGGCTACGCGCAGTTTTTCCGGGCATATCACGCCATTCGGACTCCGATGACCAGCCCCGTGACCAAAGAGCCCACGAACATGACGTTCGGGTTCGTGGGGATGCTGCTCAAGTTGCTCAAGGCGGCTGAGCCTGGAATCAAGCGGGCTGGGGCGCCGGACTATGTGGCGGTGACGCTCGATGTCAGCGGGGATCGGGGCACGTTTCGGTCGCAGTTGTACCCGGATTACAAGGCACATCGGCCGCCGCCCCCCGAGGACCTGTTTCCGCAGGTGGAGCGCTGCGTGGCGATGCTGCGCGAGATCGGGGTGCCGATTGTCGGGGCCGAGGGGTTCGAGGCGGACGATGTGATCGCCACGCTAGTGACCAGCCTTCGGGCCAAGCACCCGGACCTGAAGATTCGCATCATCTCGAAGGACAAGGACCTCAAGCAGTTGTTGAGCGAGGACGCGAGCGACGGGGTGCCGGGCAGCGTGGCGATGTTTGACGTACACACGGATGTGCTGATCGATGCGAAGACGCTGCACGAGGAGTATGGGATTTCGCCGCCCCAGGTGATCGAGATGCTCGCCCTCATGGGCGATAGCGTGGACAACGTGCCTGGGGTGGAGGGAGTTGGTGAGAAGACAGCCGCGGCTTTGGTGCGCGAATGGGGCAGCGTGGAAAACCTGCTCGCCCACGCGGACCAGGTGAAGGGCAAGCGAGGGGAGAAGATCCGCGAGGCGAAGGAGTTGCTGGCGTTGTCACGCTCGCTGGTGACGCTGCGGCATGATGCGCCCGCGACGCTGGACCTGGAGGAGGCGGCCACAAGCAAGATCCGGCTCGAGCGCCTGATTCCGATTTTGAAAGAAGTTGGGTTCAATCGCTATCAGGACGACGTGCGGCAGTTGATGGGCGAGAGCGCGGTGATGCCGCTAACCTCGCGCGATGGGCCAGCCCCTGCGGCAGCGGCGAACCTCGCTAGCAAGCCAAGCCGCAGGGCGGAGAAGAGCGCGCCGGGGCAGAGCGGGTTGTTCGATGCGTTTGGCGCGGCCGCGGCGGCCAGCTCGCCCTCCACCCGCAAGGCGGAGTCAGGCGAATACACCTGCGTGATGACGAAGGAGCAACTGGCACGAGTGGTCGAGGAGATGCGTGGTGCCGAGGTGATCTCGATCGACACCGAGACGACTTCACTCAGCCCGCACGACGCCAAGCTCTGTGGCTTGTGCATCAGCGTCACGCCCGGCACGGGCTACTACATCCCGGTTCGCTCCCCCACTCCCGCGGCTCACCTTGACGAAGCCACCGTGCTCGACGCGGTGCGGGACATTTTGGAAGACCCCGCCAAGCCCAAGTGCGGGCACAACCTGAAGTACGACCTGCAGGTGCTGCGAAATGCGGGCGTCACGCTGCGCGGGCTGACGGTGCCCGGCGCGTGCGACACGATGGTGGCGAGCTATCTGATTGACGCGTCGCGCAGCAGCCACTCGATGGATGCGTTGGCGTTGGCGCTGCTGGGGCGAACCAACATCTCGATTTCGGAGTTGATCGGGTCGGGCAAGGAGCAGCGGACGTTTGATACGGTGCCGCTGGATTTGGCGACGCAGTACGCGGCTGAAGACGCGGACGTGACCCTGCAACTGCGGAACCTGATGATGCCGCAGTTGGCGGAGATGGGGCTGGTGAAACTTTTCGATGATGTGGAGATGCCGCTGGTGGAGGTGCTGGCGGACCTGGAGTGGAATGGCATTGAGGTGAACGCGGCGGAGCTGGACACGCAGCGTGAGCGCTTGCAGCGGCGAATTGACGAGCTTCGGGTGGAGATTGATCGCGAGGCGAAGCACTCGCTGGGACGGAAGTTTGACCCGGACTCGCCCAAGCAACTTGCCGCTGCGTTGTTCAATGGGCCGGAGGACGAGCCCGCCGGGCTGGGAATCAAAGGGCAGAAGCGCACCAAGACCGGCTTTAGCACTGATGCGGAGGTGCTGGAGAATCTGGCGGACGACGACGCGATCGCGACACCGCTGCCGCGCCTGATTCTGGACCTTCGCCAACTCACCAAGCTGGTCTCGACGTACCTGGTGGCGCTCAAGGACGCGATCAGCGCGGAGACGGGGCGGGTACACGCGAGCTTCCACCAGACGGTGGCGGCCACCGGGCGGTTGGCCAGCAGCGACCCGAACCTGCAGAACATCCCGATCCGCAGCGAGGTTGGTCGAGATATTCGGCGGGCGTTTGTCGCGCCCGCCGGGCGGGCGCTCATCACGGCGGACTACTCGCAGATCGAGCTGCGCTTGCTCGCGCACCTGTCGCGAGATCCGGCGCTCATCGACGCCTTTCAACGCGACGAAGACATTCACACAGCCGTGGCGGCCCAGATTCACGGCGTGGCGCTGAGCGAAGTCACCCGCGAGCAGCGCGGCGGGGCGAAGATGGTCAACTTCGGCATTGTCTATGGCATCACCGCGTTTGGGCTGGCGCGGCGGCTGAAGATCGACAACAAGGCGGCCGCCGAGATCATCGACGGATACAAGAAACGCTTCAGCGGCATCACCACATTTCTTCAAGAGTGCGTAGAGCAGGCCCGCTCCAAGGGCTATGTCGAAACCATGCTGGGGCGGCGGCGCCCGATTCCTGACGCCAACAGCACCAACCCCTCGCGCCGGGCCTTGGCCGAGCGACTGGCGATCAACAGCGTGGTGCAGGGGTCGGCGGCCGATCTCATCAAACTCGCGATGGTGGACCTGCGGCGTGTGTTTCTGCCCGAGCCCAGCGTGCTGATGTTGCTACAGATTCACGACGAACTTGTGTTTGAGGCGCCGCTGCAGGACGCGGAGCGGGTGCAGGGCGTGGTGCGGGGGCGGATGGAGGGAGCGATGAAGCTGCTGGTGCCGCTGAAGGCGGAGGCGCACATCGCGACCAACTGGTTTGAGGGGAAGTAGAGGACATGACCATCCGTCGAACGCCGCAGGATTTTCTCGTCAATGAAGTGCTTACCGAGGCGTGGACGCCGCGTGCCGAGCGGCCCGAGGGCGACGCGCACGCGGTGTATGTGCTCGAAAAGACGTCGCTGACGACGCTGGATGCCGCGGGGGCGTTTGGGCGCTCGTTGGGTGTGCGGGCGAGCAAGGTGAGCTACGCGGGGCTGAAGGACAAGCACGCGCTGACGCGTCAGCATGTTTCGGTGGCGTGGGAGAAGGCGACGACGACGCCACCCCCTGCGACGGAATCCAAAGGGTGGAAAGCCACGTTGGTAGGTTGGCTGGCGGAGCCGCTGGTGGCGGAGGCGATCGCTGCCAACTCGTTTCATCTCGTTATTCGCGACCTGTCGCGAAAAGACGTGACAGAGATGCAGAAGCGATTTGCGAGGCTGCGCGATGGCGAGCCCCGCGATAACTCGCTCACGTTCGTAAACTACTTCGGCGAGCAGCGATTCGCGTCGGTGCGATCAAAGTCCGACTTCGCGGCTCAGCATCTGGTGCGTGGGGAGTTTGAGGAGGCGTTGCGTCTGTTGATCGGCGTGCCGCACCGCAAAGACTCGGGCGCACGGCGGGCGCTCACGCGGGCGTGCGCCGGGCACTGGGGGGACTGGGGGGCGATCGTGAAGATGCTCCCGCCCGGCGCGTGGCGCGGTCCGCTGGAGCAGCTCGCGGCCGGCAAGGACTTCAAGGCCGCGTTCGAGGCGCTCCCCTACGTCGAGCAGCAATTCGCAGTCGAGGCGTTTCAGAGCCAGCTTTGGAATGAGTGCGCCGCGGCGCTGCTCGGAACGATCCCCAAGGCTGACACGCTCGTCACGCCTACGGACTTTGGCGACCTCATTTTCCCGGCTGCGACGGCGTTGTCTCAGCGATGGCGCGAGATGGAACTTCCGATGCTCGCCCCCACCACTCGGCCGCGCGAGCCTTGGGGGAAGGCCGCCACGAAGGTGCTCGCGGCCCGCGGGCTCACGTTTGACTCCCTGACCATTCCCAGGCTGCGCCGCCCCGCGTTTGGCGAAGCGATGCGCCCTCTGGTGGCCTTAGCCACCGAAGTGTCCTTCGAAGGGCCCGACCAAGACGAGCTTTCGCGCCCGGGGCGGCTGAAGGTGAGTGCGAAGTTCATGCTGCCGCGCGGGGCGTACGCGACGGTGCTGCTGCGGGCGCTGGGGCAGTAAGCGGGCGGCATACGAGCCCGAATCGCCAGCGAGGGTCACACGGCATGCAGCAAAAAACAGAGTCAACTTCCATGTTTAGAAGCTCGCTCGATGTTCGCCACCATTAACGCACTCCGTCGCGTGCGTGCATCGCGGTGACCCTCGCTGGCGCTTCGGGCTCGTATAGCTACGCGATCGCGAGGTACGCCGCGATGATGTCGCGGGCGGCGAAGAGATCTTTTTTGTCGATCATTTCGGTGACGGTGTGGATGTAGCGCGTGCCGACGGTGATGCCGATGGCTTTGGCACCGGCTGCGGCTTGCTGGGCGGCAGCGCCATCCTGCCCGCCGGCAGCCAGAATGGTGCGCTGATACGCGATCTTGTGCTTTTTGGCGAGGGCTTCCACCTGGGTGACCAGGGCGTAATCGGCGATGAAGGAACTGTCCTTGATGTGCAAGCCGAAACCCTGGCCCTGCTTGGTCACGCTTTCTTCGTCGGGGACACCGGGGGTGTCGCAGGCGAGGGTGACATCAAGCCCGAGCCCGACATGGGGCTGGACGCGATGGCTGGCGGTTTTGGCACCGCGCAGGCCGACTTCTTCCTGGGTGGTGAAGGCGACGACGACCTCGCACGCATGCCCGGTGTTGGAAGCTTCGAGCTTGCGCACGCTCTCGATGCCCAACCAGCAAGCAACGCGGTTGTCCAGGGCCTTGCTGACGACCTTGGTGCCGATCTCGATCGCCGGCTCGTCCATGACGACGTAGTCGCCGATGCGAAACTTCTTCTTGGCGTCCTCGGCCTTCATGCCGGTGTCGACGAAAAACTCCTTGACTTCGGGGATTTTTTCCCGGTCCTTGGGGCCTGAAATGTGGATCGGTCGCCCGCCGGGGTTCATGACGCCCTTGAAGTCGCCGCTCTCGGCGCACACCAGCACGCGGCGCGAGAAGAGGTTGCGAGTGTCGAACCCGCCCGCGGCGTTCATCCATAGGAACCCGTTCTTGTCGATGGCCGTGACGTAGAACCCGATCTCGTCCATGTGGCACAGGAGCATGACGCGGGTGGGCTCGGCGGCGTTCTTCGTGGGCTTCTTCTTGCCCGCACGCGGGTGGCGCGTACAGATCAGCGAGCCCATGGCGTCGGTTTCAACGGCATCGAAAAGGCCTTGAATCTCAGACTCGATCAGTGCCCGCACGCGTTCCTCGCGGCCAGGGACGCCGGGGGTTTCACACAGCCGCTTGAGAAGATCGATGTTTTCCATTCCGGCAAGGATAGCCAAATCCGGGCGTTTGTACGAACGGCTGTCTCGGGTTGGGCCGGCGCTGTCGCTATCCTCTCTGCATGGCACGCACCAGCCCACTCGCGAAAATGCATCAGATGGCCGAAGCCTCGCTCCAGCCCTACGGCCCACCGGAGAACGGCGATGGCCCCTTGGCGGTGGTCTCGACGTTTGGCGAGCTGGAGCTTGAGTACGCCGCATTACGCAAACATTGTGTCATCATTGATTGCCCGCAGCGCGGGGTGATCGAGGTGAGCGGGGCTGATCGGCTGGGGTTTCTGAACCGGATGATCACGCAAGAGCTGAAGGACCTAAGCCCGTTCCGGTGTGTCAAGAGCTTTTGGCTGAGCCGCAAGGGGCGGGTGGAGTCGGATCTACGCCTTATCGACCTTCCGGACCGGACGCTACTGGAGTTGGACATCTTGACCGTGAAGCGGACGATCGAGGGGCTGGAGCGATACGTCATTACCGAAGACGTCAAGTTTGCGGACGCGTCGCCGGCGCTGCATCGGCTGAGCCTGCAAGGGCCCACGGCGTTGTTCCTGCTGCAGGCACTGGCCCAGCATGCGTCCGGACCGAACGCGTCGGGCCCGGCGTTTGAGGATCTGTTGCCGGGGCGGGTGGTGGTGCTGCGGATCGCGGACGCGGACGTGGTGGTGGTGCGCGACGACAGCGCGGGGGTGGTTGGGCTGGAGTTGCTGGTAGGGGTGAGGGACGCGCCGAGGGTGTACGAGACGTTCTTGGCGGCAGGCAGGCACCACGAGCCAGAAGCGGGCGCGACGCCACCAACCAACCCGTGGCGGAACATCGCATCCCGGGCGCGGCTTCGGCCGGCGGGGTGGCACGCGTGGAACATGGCGAGGATCGAGGCCGGCACCCCCCTGTACAACATCGATTTTGGGCCCGAGTCGCTCCCGGGCGAGACGGGCGTGCTGAGCGAGCGGGTGAGCTTCACCAAGGGGTGCTATCTGGGCCAGGAGATCGTGGCGCGGATGCACTCGCGCGGGCACCCGAAGCAGCTCCTGGTGGGCATCAAGTTTGAGAGCCGGATTGACCCGGCGACCGAACTGCACGCCCAGCCCGGCGAGGACTCAACCTTGCGGCTGGAGGACGGCAGCATGGTCGGGGCGATTTCCAGCTCCACCCTTGGGCCGATGATCGGCTCGGCTCCGATCGCGCTGGCGTCGGTGAAGTTTGAGAACGCCACGCCCGGAACTGTCTTGAGCGCCACGGGCTCTGACGGAAGGACTCTCAAGGGAGTGGTGCAGGCGGGGCTGGGCTTTCTGCCCGCCAAGAGTTAACTGGCCGGGCGGGTGCAGCCTCACGCAAGCCTCCCGCGGCGGGTTCGATACGTCAGCTCGACGTCGCCCCCCCGAGTGGCCAGGTGCCACAGCATAAATCGCGAAGCTGAAGAGAGGCTTTCGGTCACGCGTCCGGCCGCGACGGATTTGGCCATGTCATCGCCCAGAAGCATCGGGGCGATGTAGACCCGGGCTTCGTCGACCAGGTCGTGCTCGAAGAGCGAGCCGAGCATTCCGGCGCCGGCCTCCACCAGCACTGTGGCGACGCCGAAGCGATCGCGCAGCATCGCCAGCCCGGCGGCAAGGTCGACACCTCGCGAGGAACCGGCAGTGGGCACCGGCAAGAGCTTCACCCCGGCGCCTTCGAGAGCCGCCCGCTTGCGGGCGAGGATCTCGCTGTGCTCGAAGGCCTGGTCGTACATCGCCGCCACCGGCGTCTGGCGTGCGCTCTGCACCAGGTTGCCGGTGATGGGCAGGTCGAGCTCACTGTCGGCGACCACCCGGATCGCGCGGCGGCGGGCGGGCACTTCGCGGGCTGTCAGCATTGGATCATCCGCCAGTACCGTGCCCATTCCGGTGAGCACCGCGTCGACGCGCCCTCGGAGCAGATGAACCCGGCGGCGGGCCCAGGCGTTGCTGATCCACTTGCTTTCGCCGCTGCGGGTGGCGATCCGCCCGTCGATGGTCTGGGCCCACTTGGCGATCACCCACGGCAGCGGGCTAGTGAGGCGCTTCACGAACGGCGCGGCGAGCCCAGAGGCGAAGGGGCTGGCGTCGCTCAGCCGGGCCTGGATGTCCAAAGCCCGCAGTGCCTCGGCGCCGCCCCGCTTGAGCGGGTTGGGATCGGATAGCGCGTAGACGACTTCCGAGATGCCGGCGGCGCGAACTGCCTCTACACACGGGGGGTTTCTTCCCGGCTTGGCGCACGGTTCGAGCGTCACGTACATCGTGGCGCCGACGGTCGATCGCCCCGCGTGGTGGGCCGAGTCGATGGCGTCGGGCTCAGCGTGGCGCTCTCCGAAGCGCCGGTGATGCCCCAGCCCGAGCAGCACCCCGTCGCGCACAAT
>JAKFUN010000121.1 GCA_021732675.1 Phycisphaerales bacterium | reverse complement strand
CGCCCCCCACATCCCCAACACCTTCCGAACCTTCACTGCCTTCACCCTGGAGTCGCCGGGTGAGCTGGGTGATGGCGTCCTTGAGCACGGTTCCCAGGGCGGCGGTGTTGGGGCCGATTCCCGAACCGCATTTTTGGGTGAAGACATCTGAAATGGCTTCGAGCGAAGCCGCGGCTTCCGTCGCCGCCACCAGGAACTCGTTCAAGCGTTCTTTGTCGGTTTCCGCAAAGGCGCCGTCAATGATCGAAAGGGTCGGAGCTGGCCGCGCTTCCTCGGATCCAGGAGCGGGGGCCTTGTCTTCCAGCGCTCCGGAGGCGATTGCGAGATCCCGCAGGGAGAAGCGTCCGAGTTGGCGGGATTCGCAGAGCGGGGCTTCGTAGACCCGGTCGACGAACTTCATTTTGTCGCCATAGGTCGCCATGGGCGTCGAGAGGGCGGCGATGGCATTCACGCGTTCGGTCGGGTCGTTGTTGTCCTCGACATCCAAGACCGGCCAGATCTGGTCCCAGCTCTGGGTCAGCCAACTTTCGAGCACCTTGAGCCCGTCGCGCAGACCTGGGAAGCCCTCAAGCCGGACGGCGGCAAGCGTGAGCAGGATCCCCAGGCGCAGGTGCCGCCCCCGGCCCAGCAGCTCCACCGACTTGTCGCGGACTTCGCGCCAATCGGGCTCTTCGGCGGCTCGAATGGTTGTGCCGACCTGGCTCTCTTCAGAGCCCTCGGCGAGGCGTTCAACTTCGAGGTACGCGCGGTCCCAACGCAGGTTCTCGCCACAGGGGTTTTCGCCCTCTAGCGCCTTGGTCAGGCTCTCGACATTGATCACACCCACGCGCCACCACCGTTCACGTAAAGCGGGAGAACCCCGTTGAAGCCCCCGACCCACCCCGCGGGCTGGCGAACCAGCCGCGCACGATGCAACAACGCCAACTACCCGAACCATCGCCAAGGCGGCCCTACTTGAGCGACAAGACTTTACCGAGCACCGCGAACTCCATGTCCTCGATCTTGCTGATCTCGGGGGGCTGGATGCGGCTGAGCACATTGAGCGTCGGCGTGCGGATCTCGTACGTCGACAGGCCCAGCGTGTCCAGCTTTTCGATCACCACCCGGGCCTTGTTCAAGAACTCCAGCGAATCGCGATCGTTCTGGTCCGCCTTGGAGCCCAGACCCTCCAACCACATCCGGAAGCCCAGCCCGTCGGGGTTGTCCGTCGTCTCGGCGTACTTCGTCCAAGACGTGCCCAGGTCAAACTTAATGGTGTCCTCGCGGCTCACCAGTACCGGCTTGCCATTCTCGTCCAGCACCGCCTCGCCGGTGGTCGGGTCGGTCTGGGCCACCTTGATCAGGTCCAGGTAGGCATCCACGACCTCTTGCACGGGCGGGCCGGCGAGACGGTTGACCGTGATGACGCTCCCGCTGTCGGTGCCGCGGCGGCTGAGGTCGGCGTCGCGATAGACGGAGCGACCAACCAGGAACTCGACGGATTCTTCGAAGGTGAGTTCACGCGTGTTCAGCCCCAGATCCTGCAGCTGTTCACGGAGGGCCTTGCCGACGGTGATCGGCGTGGCGACCTGACGCGTCTCGGTGTCGCGCGGGATGGCCCCGGCGATCGAGCTGGCCACCGGGGCGTTGACCGTCCCTTGTGCGTTGATGTCCAGACCCAGGAGGAAGTTGCTCCCGTTCGAGCGCGGGTCGGTGAACTGGCTGGTGGTCAGACCAGCCGCCCCGATGCCCGAGGAGGTCGTCAGATCGAAGAACCGGAAGCGATTGAGCACGCCCACTGCGTCGATCGGGCGTTCGCCGTTGACGGCGAAGCTGACGAGGTCGGGTCCGGTGTTGCCACGATTGTCGATGTCCACGACGTTGACGACCGGGGCCCCGGTCGTGTTGGCAGCCCGGAAGGTGATGGTGTCGCGGGCCACGAAATCCAGCCCGAAGTCGGCGGAGGGGGTCCCGTTGGAACCGTTGGCCAGATAGGTCCGCGTCACCAGCGGGCTGGGGTCGCGATAGAGCAGGTCGATGGTGTCGGCGTTGACCCGAAGGCTGACCAGCGAGGTGAGGTCGCCCAGGCGCACTCGCCCGCCGGAGTTGATGGTGAGAGCGCCGAAGGCCGTGACCTTCTCGCCCCGGCCCATCGTGAACCCGCCCGAGCCGACATTGATCGAGAAGCTGTCGCTGTTGCCAAAGCTGCTGAGGTTGACCCGGCCGGCGTCGTCGAAGCCGTCGCTGAAGACTGCGGAGGCGGTCTGCTGGGCGGCATTCGACGCCCGGTTCTGACCGAGGGTAAGGCTGCCCAGGGCGGCAGTGGACCCGATGCTGTTGCCGAAGCCAAAGGGGATGAAGTCAGCCGAGGCATCACGCTGGGAAAGGAGCGTGAGGCCACGGTTGGAGCCGGAGCTATCGGCGTCGAGGCGCCCCCGGAAGAGCAGGGCCCCCTGGCCCCCTTGGATGGTGACGGTGTTGGTGATGACGCTGGTGCCGCGGAAGTCCGCGCCGTTGGCGAAGGTCATGTTGCCGCCGATGCGGGTGGTGGCGGTGTCGCCGAAGTTGCGGTTGTTGGTGTTGCCCCCGACGACCAGTCGCTGGAGGGCCCCGCTGGCGCCGACGGTGGATTGGAAGTCGGCGATGCCGTTGGCCGAGACGAAATCGAGGTTGAGGGTCTGGCCGGAACCAGAGACGGGGCCGGTGAAGGTGTAGCCACTGGCGAAGAGATTGGTGGTGGAGCTGGCGCTGCTCGCCAGGGTGAGGGTGCCATAGGACTGGGCCCCGGTGGTGTTCACCGACCCGCCCTGGAGAACGGTGGAGCCGCTGGAGGTCAGGGCGCTGAGCGCCTGCGCCCCGCCGACGATTCCGACGAACGTGACCTGATTGCCCGAGCCGCCGACGGAGACATTGAGGCCCGAGGCGGTCGCGGAGTTGGCGGCGTCGACGGTGCCAAACTGCACGCTGCCGTTCTGGGTGGCGATGGAGGTCGACCCGCTCTGAGAGAGCCGCAGGGGTCCGCTGAAGACCACGGTGCCCGTGCCGGTGGCCTGAATGTTGCCGTTGAGGGTTGTGGCGTTGGAGCTGGCGTAGGACTGGCCGCCGATGGTGCGGACGTTGGCAAGCTGGATGGTGGCCCCGGAGGCGGTGAGGCTGGAGAGGGCGACCTGGCCGGAGCCGACGCCCAGGCCGATATCGCCGCCGAAGATCACATCGCCATTGGCGCCAGCGTTGGCACTGAGGCTGAAGCTGGAGGTGTTGGAGTTGATGGCCCCGCCGACGTTGACGTCTTCGCTCCCGCTGTTGCCGGCGGTCGTGAGGACGGTGTCGCCGTTGAGGGTGAGCGTGCCGCTGATTGCGACGTTGCCTCCGTTGCTGCTGAGGAGGGAGTTCTGACCCGTGGTGGCGTTGCCGGTGATGAGGACGCTGCCCCCGTTCGCCGTCACCGTGGTGTTGTTGAGGAGGATGCCGTTGCCGGTGATGACGAAGTTGCCCGCGTCGGTGGTGTAGGTAGAGCCGTTGAGGGTGGCGGTACCGGTGTAGGACTGACCCCCGGTGGTGGTGACCCCGGCCAGGGTGATGGTGGGAGCGGTGACGCTCAGCACGCCCAGCTTGTTGTTGTTCCCGCCAACCGCCTGGTTGAAGGCGACGGAGGTGCTGGCGTTGACGGTCGCGTTGCGGGCCGAGCCGCTGCTTTCGACGGTGCCGTTGAAGGTGGCGGTGTTGCCGGCGTTGAAGATGAGGTCGCTGACCAGGACCACGTTGTCGCCAAAGGTCTGCGACTGGGTGGTGGTCACGTTGCCGGCGAGGGAGGTCGTGCCGCCGGTGTCGGTTGAGAAGGTCCGCAGAGCCTGCGAGGAGCCGATGGCGCCGCTCAGCGTGGTGGCCCCGCTGGTGGAGATCGTCAGCGACCGGGGGGAAACTGAATCGGAATCGACTGCGACCAGGTCGATCGCCCCGCCATTCAGGCTGACGAACTGCGTGTCCTGCTGGAGGGTGATGGTGTGGACACTTGAGAACGCGTTCTGGGTGCGGATGAAGTACGTCCCGCTGGCAGCGGTGTCGCCCAGGGTGAGCGCGCCGGAGTTGGGCACCGAGAGCGACCCGAGGGCGGTGGCGTTGCTGGTCCCCACCGAGCCGAGCAGGTTGATGGTCGGGGCATTGAGAAGCAGCGTGAAGAACTGGTTGCTGGCGCTGTCGATGGTTCCCGTGACGCGGATGAGGTTGCCCGCGATCAGGTCGCGGCCGTGGTTCAGAGTGATCGAGCCGTTGACGATGATGTCCGAGCTGCCGGTGGCGTTGAGCTGGCCGTTGGTGGAGTTGGTCCCCTGGAGGGAGAGCGCTCCGTTGTAGGTCTGAGTGCCGCTGGTGGCGATGTTGGTGACGCTGATCGTTCCGCCTGTGGCGGTGAGCGAACCGAGGATCGGCCCGCCCGAGCCTGCGGCCGAGCTGAGGGTGACCGCGCCGGCGCTGCCGGCATCGAGCACCAGCGAGGGGGGAATCCCCGCCAGATTGTCGGCATCCACCAGGCCGGTGATCAGGATGAGATCGCTGGCCGCGGCTCCGGCGGTCACGAAGCGGACCACGTTGTCGGTCGAGTTATCCTCGAGCTGCAACTGCCCGTTGACCGTGATCCCCGCGCCGGTGTTCAGCACGGTGAGGGTGTCGCCGGTGGAGACGAACCCGTTGTAGGTCTGGGCGCCGGTCGTGGTCACGTTGCTCAAGAAGATGCTGGTCACCTGGGTGTCGCCGGTGACGGTGAGCGAACCCAGGGCCTGGCCACCGCCGACGTTGCCCTCGAGGGTGATGATCCCCGCCGGGCCCCCGTTGAGCACGAGCACACGGTTGTTGGCCTGCGCGTCGGCGTCAATCGTGCCGTTGAATGTGATGTTCTCGCCGAGCACCCCGGTGGAGCCGTTGTCGGTGGTGTCCACCGTCACGTTGCTGGCCAGGGTGACCGCGTCGCGGAAGCGAACGGCGCTATCGCGCGTGCGCACCAGGCCCGGGAGGGTGATGCCCCCGCCCGCTCCGATGTCGATCGCGCCCAGGGCCACAGCCCCGCCGACGTCGCTCGTGATGCTGGCGGCTCCGGCGCTGCCCGCGACGATGGTCAGGCCCTGACTCCCTGCCGTCGTGCCGTTCACGGTGCCGTCCACCAGCACGGTGGCGCCGGTCGTGGCCGCCCCGCTGAGGGTGGTGTCGAGGGTGGAGGTCCCGCCACTGAGGCGGATGGTGCCGTTGCCCGAGCCCGGCCCACGAAGCGTGATGGTTGCCCCGCGGGTCGTGATCGTGCCGCCCAGTCCGATCGCCCCGCCCTGGAGCGTGATGGTCGCATCGCTGGTGTCGCCCGTGATGGTGCCCGAAGCGATGACGCTGTGGTTGATGTCGGTCTGGAATCGGACGGCGTCGCGGAAGGTCGGGGCGATGACCCCGATGTCCGCAGCCTGCGTGGCCGACCCGAAGACCAGCAGACCCACCGCCTCGTCCGCCAGGGCGTTGAGCGTGGTGGTGCTGACGTTGAGTGTTCCGCCCGCGGCACTGCCGACCCCGATCGATGTGGCGTCGGTCGCGCCCAGGATGGTCAGCGTCCCGGCCCCGGTGCCGGTGACGCTATTGTCCCCGCCCAGCAGGCTCAGGGCGTTGGTGCGCACCGTCAGGTCGTTGCCGTCGATATTGAGGGCCCGCTCAAAGCGAACCGAGTCGGTGCCGGAGTTGAGCGTCAGACCATTGGCGGCCAGCAGCACATTGCCGTCAAACGAGATGCTCTGGTTGGCGGTCGTGATGTTCGCGCCCAGGGTGATCGGCGAGGTGCCGGACCCAGCCGCGGTGTCCGCGACGAACCGGAACGACCCGGCCCCGGTGCCCGTCAGGTTGCCGGTGATGGCGATGGTGCCGCCCGAGCCCTGGCTTTGGAGAAGGAGGGGAACGGTGTAGTTTCCTCCGGCGACGGTGATGGCGTGGGTGCCGCCGTTCGTGCCCACGGTGACCAGCCCAAAGGCTCCGGGGGTGATGGCGTTAAAGAAGGTCTGCGAGAGCTGCAACGTGCCCGCTCCGCCGGCCAGGCCGATGCTGGTGGTGGTGGCGACCGGCACGAGGATCAGGCTGCCGTCGCCGGTGCCGGTGACGCTGCTGGCCCCACCATTGAAGCCCAACACGTTGCCCGAGAGGACCAGATCCTCGCCCGTGGCCTGATTGGTGGTCACGCCACCCGCGAAGCGGATACCGGTTGCGTCACCCAGGGTGGCGCTGGGGTTGGTCGCCACCAGGGTGATGGCCCCGTTGAGCGTGGCGTTGCCGTTGAAGAAGATGCACGAGGCGCTGAGGCTGGCGGAGACGGTGGCGTCGCCATCGAAGATGATGCAAGCACCTGAGGGAACCGTGATCGCGGACAGGATGGCGGCCGGAGCGCGGAAGCGCGGGGTGGTGCTGAACGCAACAGGGCTGGGGGGCGAGTTGACGGTGATGAGCCCGGTGCCGGAGGCGGCCCCGAGCTGCAGCTCACCCACGGTGCTATCCACCGAAGCGATGTCCGTCCCGCTGAGGTTCAGGGTTCCAACCCCGCTGCCGATGCCGATCGTCGTCGCACCGGTGGCCCCAAACAGGCAGAGGCGACTGGTGGTGCTCGTGCCGATCACGCTGCCCGCCCCGCCCAGAAGGTCGATCCCGTTGGCCGAGAGGGTCAGGGCATTGGCGTTGATGTTCAATCGGTTGTTGAACGTCACAGTTCCGGTGCCAGCGCTCAGCGTGGCGATCGCGGCCGTGAAGGAGGTGTTGCCCGTGAACGTGACGTTCTGGTTGGTGCTGCTGACACCCGCGGCCAGGGTGATGGGGAAGGTCGACGAAGCTGCGGCGGTATCGGCGATGAACTCAAACGCGCCCGTGCCGGTGACGGCGCTGGAGACGTTGATGGTCCCGCCCGTGCCGGGGGTCTGGACGCGGATGGGGGTGTTGAAGCTCCCGCCAGCGACGGCGATGGCGTGGGTGCCAGTGCTGGCCCCGATGGTGACGAGGTTGAACGAGCCGTTGCTGACGGCGGTGAAAAAGGTCTGGGTGAGTTGCAAAGTGCCCGAGCCACCCGACACGCCGATGCTGTCGCTGGTGGCGACCGGGGTGAGGCGCAGGCCGCCGTTGCCGGCGCCGGTGACGCTGTTGGCCCCGCCGTTGAACTGCAGCAGGTTGCCGGAGAGGGCCAGGTTTTCACCCGAAAGCTGGCCGGCGGTCACGGTGCCACCAAATCGGATGCCCGTCAGGCTGCCGGTGTTGGCGGTGTTGGTGGCGGCCAGCGCGATGTCGCCGTTGAGGGTGGCGTTGCCCGTGAAGGTGATGGAAGAGGCCGACAGGCTGGCGCTCACGGTCGAGGTGCCGTCGAAGAAAATACTCGAAGCAGCTGGGACGGTGAAGGTGGAGAGGATGGATGCCGGAGCCCGGAATCGCGTGGTGTTGTTGAGGACCACTGGGCTGGGCGGGCCCTGCAGGGTGATGAGCCCGGTGCCGGAGGCGGCCCCGAGCTGCAACTCACCCACGGTGGTCGCGACCGCCGCGAGGTCTGTCTGGCTGAGGTTCAAAGTCCCGGTGCCGCTGGCGATGCCGATCGTCGATGTGCCGGTGGCGCCGAAGAGGCACAGGGCGCTGGCGCTGCTTGAACCGGTCACGCTGTTGGCCCCGCCCAGGAAATCGATCCCATCGGCGGAGAGCGTCAGCGTGTTGGTCTGGAGGGCCAGTCCGTTGTTGAAGGTGATCGTGCCGGTTCCTGCCGCCAGCGTGCGGGCGTTGACGCTGAGGGTCGTGTTGCCGCCACTGAAGCTGATGTTGTCGTCGGTGGTGAAGATGTTGACGCCCAGGGTGGTGGTTCCCAGGCCGGTCTTGGCGAAGGCGCCGTCGAGGGCGAGCGCCGTGGTCTGAAGAAGGATCGCCCCGCCGGTGGAGGCGTCGATCGCGACCCCGCCGGAGCCGGTGGTGGTGATGCCATTGATGGTGAACGAACGGCCGGTGAGCGACACGCCGTTGGTGGTCGCCCCGATCAATCCGTTGGTGTTGACGGCGCCGCTGAAGGTCGTGATGGAGGTTGCGGTGCTGCTGGCGACCTGCTCGATGCTGGCTGCGGTGATGGCCTGGAGCTGTACGACGTCGCCGTTGGTGATGGTCAAGGCGCCGATACGTGTGGTGCCGCCGATCGCCCCGGTGATGGAGATGTCCGACGCCGAGGTGTTGCCCGCGTTGAGCGTCAGGCTTTGGGCGCCCGCGGTGTTGCCGTTGACGGTGGCGTTGATGGCGACTGCCGCCCCGCCGGCTGCGGCTCCGGCGTTGGTCGAGTCGAGCGTCACGCTGGCGCCGGTGAGGACGACCCCGAACGACGCGTTGTTGCCCGTGAGGGTGATCGCCGCGCCAGCAGTGCGGATGTTGGCTCCGACGCGGATTGCCGCGGCGGTCAGGGTGATGGGTGCGTCCGACTGGTCACCCAGAATGTTCCCGGTGACGAAGATGGTGCGATTGGCGTTGGTGGTGGCTGCCAGTGCGTCGTGGAAGGTTGCGCCCAGGAACGTGATGTCCGCGTCGAGGGTTGCCGAGCCGATGTTGATCTGGCCGGCGGCTTCATTTGCGAGGGCGGCGATGGCGCTGTCGGTGATCACAAACGTGCCCGACGCGCCCGTGCCAACGCCGATGGTCGTCGTATCCGTCGCGCCCAGCAAAGTGATCGAGCCCGCCCCGTTGCCGATGACCGAGTTGGCGGCCGGGAAGCTCAGCCCGTTGGCGCGGATGGTCAAGGCCCGTCCGCTCACGTCCAGCGCGGTGCCCGCGTTGCTGTTGCTGAAGGCCAGAGTGCCCGTGCCCGCGTTGAGGGTCACGTTCGCGGTGGTGAGCGTCACGGCGTATGAGCCGGCACTGAAGGTGATGTTGCGGTTGCCCGAGGCACCACCCGAGGTGTTGATGTCGCTCCCCAGGCTCACAGCCCCGGCGCCGTTGTTCAGGAAGGCACCCTGCACGCTGATCGGACCGCTGATGGTCGCCTGCGCGCCCGCGGCGATCCGCACGCTCGAGTCGCCCGTCGCCTGGGTTGTCGTGATCCCGCTCGCGACGTTGATCGTGTTGCCGACCAGAATCACCGACTGGGCGTTGGTGCGCGTCGCGGAAAGCAGGCCGTTGAGGTTGAGGGTGCCCGTGGCTCCGGTGGAGGTCAGGCTGATCAGCCCGGCGTTGACCGCGACCAGGGTGATGTTGTTGGCCGAGTTGACCTGGAAGGCGTTGAGGGTGGTGGTCCCGCCGACAGCGCCGGTGACGGAGATGTTCCCGCCCGTGCCAGCCGCCAGGGTCAGCAGATCGGTCGAGGCCGTCGTGCCGTTAAGCGTCGAGGTGAACGAGATGTTCCCGTTGCCGGCCGACGTGTCGACGGTGCGCGTGCCGGAGACGGAAGCGGCACCGGTGAAGGTGACGGTCGGGGCTGTTACGTTGCCCGCGATGGTGATCAACCCGCCCGTGCCGTTGGCCCGGAAGTTGGTGGGCACGGCAAGCGTGCTGGCGCCGATGGTGATGGTCTCGGTTCCGCCCGAGGCGCCGATGTTGAGCGTCGCCACCGAGCCCGAGCCGATCGCGGTCAGGACGGTCTGCGAGATGTTGAAGGTTCCGGACCCGCCAACCAAGCCGATCGACGTGGCGTCGGTTCCGCCGATCAGGCTCAAGGTTCCTGCACCCGTGCCGATCACGCTGCCGTTGGCAATGCTCAAGCCGTTGGCACGCACCGTGAGGTTGTTCCCCTGCATGTTGAGCGCGGTGCCGGCGCTGGCGTTGTCGATGAAGAGGGTGCCCCCGCCCGCATTGAGCGTGACGCTGGCGGCGGTCACGCGCACGGTGTAGGCGCCGGTGTTGAACAGCAGGTTCTGGTTGCCCGTGGACGCGCCGGAGGTGTCGATGTTCGCCCCGAGGTCAACCGCCCCAGCCCCGGACTTCACGAAGAAGCCCTGCGCCGTGATCTGCGACGCCACGTTGAGGAGCGTCGACGCGGTGAGCAGCACGCTCGACGTGCCCGCGGCGTTGGTGGTGGTGATCCCGCCCAGCACGTTGATCGTTGCGCCGTTGATGATGACCGAGTCGGCCCCGGCGAGCGTCGTCTCGAGCAGCCCGTTGAGCGTGATGACTCCGCCCGGCGTGGATGGCGTGATCGAGAGGTTCGCGCTGCGCACGCCCTGGATCGAGACGTCGTTGGCGGTTGTCACACCGAAGAAGCCGAGGGACGCGGTGGAGCCGACGTTGCCGGAGATCGTCAAGTTGCCGCCCGAGCCCGATGCGAAGGAGATCTGCTCGGCCCCGCCCCCGGCGGTTCCGTTGATGGTGCCTGCGTAGAGAATGTTTGCGCCCGCGGCCGCCCCACCCCCGTTGGTGGTGTCGACAAAAACGCTCGCGCCGTTGGTGATGACCCCCGCGCCGGTGAGGCTGATCACTGCTCGGTTGGTAATGATGGTGCCGTTGAGATTGAGGGTCGTTGCCGAGAGCGTCACGGTCGCGCGCCCGGGGTTGGAGTTGTCGCCACCCAGCACAGCGGAGGGGGCCAGGGTGATGGTGCCACCCGCGCCGCCGGCCTGGATGGTCACCGGATCGCTGAAGACCGCGTTGCCGATGGTGATGAGCCCGGTCTGGCTGGCGCCACCGATGACGACCCGCCCGAGCGTGTCGTTGCTGTTGTCGAAGAACGCCAACAGCTCGGGATTGCTGAGCTGGAGCGTGCCGGTGCCCGATGCCACGCCGACATCGATGGTGGTTGCGTTGGTCGCGCCGCGCAGGGTCAGAATGCTTGTGGTGCCCAGAGAGTCGGAGAAGATGGGGGCGGTGGGCAACTCGATGGCGTTGGCCGCGAGGGTGAGGTTGGTGCCGTTGAGATCAATGCCCGTGATGGCTGTGATGTCGATCGCCCCGCCGCGGGTGGCGCTGCCGCCGGTGTTGACCGTGAAGGTGACGTTGCCCCCGCCCAGCGTGACGTTGTTGTTGGCGAAGGTGATCCCATTGCTGGGGCCTGCGGCACTGAGGACGGTGATGTTGGTGCGGATGTCCGCCGAGCCAGCGCCGGTGACGGAGAAGGCCCCGCCGATGCTGACCGGGGTGTTGCGGATGAGCAGCGTGCCGCTGGTGGCCACGGTGAGGCCCCCGCCCACGTTGCCCGCGCTGCTTTCGGAGCTGGTGATGCCGTTGAGAAAGGTGAAGTTGTTGCCGGTGAAGCTGAGGTTGCCCCCGGTGGTCAGGTCCGTCGCATCGAGGGCCCCGGTGAAGGTCGTGGTCCCCTGGCCCGCCTGCTGGGTGAAGGTGCCGACGGCGTTGCTTCCCGAGAAGGTCGCGTCGTTGGCGTTGACGATGGTCACATCGCCCAGGCGAACCAGGCCGGAGCCGACATCGCTGGCGACGGTGATGTTGCCGGTGGTGCCGGCGTTGAGGGTCAGGTCGTCGGCGGCGTTGGTCGTCCCGCTGATGGTCGAGCCGAAGGCGATGGTGCCGTTGCCGGTGGAGGTGTTGATGGTGCGGTTGCCGTTGATGACGACCGCGCTGTTGAAGGTGACGCCGCCCGCCCCGCTGGTGGTGACATTGGAGCTGAGCGTCGTGGCCCCGGTCACGCTGAGCGAGCTGGCGAAGATGTTCGCGCCGTTGAACGCGGTGCTGCCCGAACTGGTCACGCTGACCGCGCCCAGGTTCAAGATTGACGTGCCGATGCTGCCCGTGACCGATACCGCGCCCCCGCCCGCCGTCAGGGTGAGGCCGTCGGTGTTTGTCGTTGTCCCCAGCACCGTGCTGCCAAAGGTGATCGGCCCGTTGCCCGCGGATGTGTTGATGGTCCGGTTGCCGCTGACGGTGACCGCGCTGTTGAAGACCGCGCCGCCCGCCCCGCTGGTGGTGACATTGGAGCTGAGGGTCGTGGCACCGGTCACGCTGAGCGAGCTGGCGAAGATGTCCGCGCCGTTGAACGCGGTGCTGCCCGAACTGGTCACGCTGACCGCGCCCAGGTTCAAGATTGACGTGCCGATGCTGCCCGTGACCGACACCGCGCCCCCGCCCGCCGTCAGGGTGAGGCCGTCGGTGCTTGTCGTTGTCCCCAGCACCGTGCTGCCAAAGGTGATCGGCCCGTTGCCCGCGGACGTGTTGATCGTGCGGTTGCCGCTGACCGTAACCGGGCTGTTGAAGACCGCGCCGCCCGCGCCGCTGGTGGTGACTCCCGCGCCAAGGGTCGTGGCCCCGGTCACGCTGAGCGAGCTGGCCGAGATGTTCGCACCGATGCCCACGGAAACAGCGTTGAGCGTCACGGCAGCGGACCCGCTCGTGAGCGTCGCCCCGCTGGCGATGGTGATCGCCCCCGTCCCGCTCTGCGTGCCCCCGGCGTCGTTGGCCGTCAGGCTGATGGCCCCGTTGTTGGTCTGGATCGAGGCATTGACGAGGATGTTCCCGCCGGCCCGCGCCGAGAAGGACGTGCCGCCGTTGGCGATGTTGATCGCGCCGTTGATGGTGACGGTGTTGAGGGCCTGGAGGATGACGTTGGTCGTGGCGGCGTTGATGTCGGCGTTAGCGATGGTGTTGTTCACGCCCACGTTGTCGGTGAAGATGATGTTGGTGCTGTTGGTGTTGCCCGAGTTGGCAGCCCCGTTGGTGACGGTGATGGTCAGCGGATCCAGAAGCAGCGTGCCCACTTTGCCCATGGGGGCCAAGGTGTTGGTGATGCCCTTGTAATCCAGCGAGTGCTTGCCCGAGACTTCGACCAGCCCGCCGTCGCCGCCTTGAGCGCCGCCCTGAGCCGAGTTGGTGCCGTAGAACCGGGTGATCTGATCCGACCAGACGATGATCTTGCCGCCGTTGCCATTCTGGGTAGCGTCGGCCTTGAGGGTGACATCGCTCCCGACGAAGGTGGCGGTGGCGTTGCGTTCCGGGCCATGGCCCTGGAAGTTACCTCCGACGAGGATCTCGCCCCCGCCGGTGGAGCCGCTGGCGTCGATGGTCGCGCCGCTCAGGCCGACCTTTTCGCCCAGCACCTTGACGGTGCCACCCTTGCCGGCGGCGTTGCTGGCGTCAATCTCGCCCCGCACGATGACTTCGCCCCGTCCCTGGTTCTCGACCTTGACGTCGTTGGCCTTGATGCGGCTGCCGCCCAGCAGGGCCAGGCTGTACATGTCCCCGGCGGCCACCAGAACCTTGCCACCCGCCGCGTTGATCGTGCCGCTATTGGTGACGCCCTTGGGGTTGGCCCCGTCGCGGGCCGCGGCTTCTGCGCTCTGCCCCTGGAGCTTCACGAAGACATTGCCGTTCTTCTCACCGATCATCACATCGCTGCCCGAAGTCATGACGACGGTGCCCTGCGGCGCCGAGATCGAGCCGGCGTTGTCCACCCGGGCCCCGACCATGGCGATGAAGTCCGCCGAGAGCGTTCCGTAGTTGCGAACCTCGCCCCGAACGTTGGTGAAGCGATCGATCCCGCGCACGAAGTCCTGGTCGGAGAGCTTGCCCGCCGCGGCATACAGCCGAACGGTGTTGATCACGCTCCCCTGACCAAAGACCACGCCCGCGGGGTTGATGATGTACACCCGCCCGTTGGCGGTCAGCGTGCCGTCGATTTGGGTCGGCTTGGCCGAGTTGATGCGATTGAGCACGCGCGAGTCGGCGCTGGGCTGAAGGAACCGAACGGTCTCGCCTCGACCGATGTCGAAGCTGCGATAGTTGATGATGCTGTTGTTGCTCGCCCGGATGAGCGTCTCGGCGCCATTCTGGGTGATGTTGACGTTGCCCCGCGCCACCGACGCCCCCTCGGGCCCGGCCAGCGACGAAGCGCACACCGAGGCGACCACCATGCTGCCCAGGGCAGCGCTCCACCCGCCCCGGAAGCCCAGGCCCAGCACGCTTCCGGCTTGAAACAGCTCGGCCTTGCGGCTCACCCAGGCTGCTCCGCCGCTCACACCCTGACCATCACGCCGTGCATCGAGCTTCGACATGCCGTCCTCGCTTCCCTTGGCTTGCGTTTCATCCCGGCCCGCCCCTCCCAGGGTTTTTGGCACCGCGATGGTTCGTCGTTCCTAAAAACTCTTCCTGTCCGGTCCCGTTTGCCGCCACTATCAGTACAACAGCGTGATCGAGAAGTGCACCTCGCTGTGCCCGGCTTCCACCGGGTCCGCCGGGTCGTCGATCGACTTGGCCGTGATGCCCCAATCCAGCCGCGTCGAAAGGTTGCGGCTGATCTGCAACTCGGTACCCAGCCCCAGCCCCACCAGCGTCGAGTCCAACTCGCCCGCCTGGGCCCGGTTGTTCTTGCTGCGACCCACATCCACGAACGCCTTGAGCACCCAGTCCCAGTCCGCCCGCCCGAAGGGCTGCTGAGGGGTGTACCGGAACGTCGAACCCAAGACGCTATTGAGCGACGTCAGTTCGTGCCCGTCAAACGTCCCCGGCTCCGCGCCTTCCCACCGACGCCCGGCACCTTCGCCCTTGAGGTCAAACCCAAGCACGCGCGGCACATGGAATCGATATTCCAGCGTCGCCACCCACACCGTGTCGCCCGCGACGATTGACTCCGGATAGCCGCGCACGGTGTACGTGCCGCCGATCACGTCTTCTTCGCTGGCGATCAGACGATTGTTGAACGCGTACTGCCCACGGAACGACGCGAAAATCTCATGCGCCAGGGTGTGCTGCCCTTCCGAGGTTGCCCCCGCGTACCCCTCGGGGTTGAGCAGCGGCTCGATGTAGAACGAGTGCGTCGCCTCGAACTTCAGCACTTGCCACGAGGGGTCGACGTTCTGGCGGCCCAGGCGCTGGAGGTCGTTCACGTCCAAGTCCGACCAGCCCCCGTCCAGGAACTCGAAGGTGCCGCTCAGCAAGGTGCTGGATGAATCCGTGTCGCGGGTGACACGTGCGCCCACGTAGGGAAAGTAGAAGTTCTCTCGCCCGGTCTGCCCCAGCCCGCTGATCTCTTCAGACTTGAATCGCAAGCCCCCGACGATGTCCAGGAACGTCTCGCGATACTGGACCGGGGTGCCGGTGACTTCCACGCCCCAGGTCCCCGACTTGCCGTTGAAGCGATCGTTGTTCTGGCCGATTTCCGACGCGTTGAACTCGGTGTACGCCCCATACCCGCGGACACGCAGGTAGTTGGTGATGATGGGGAACTCATAGCTGCCCAGCACGGCGTGCGAGCTCTTGAACGCGGCGGTCGAGTAGTCGAGGCGCAGCACGTCGTCGTTGCCGGTCAGTTGGTTATCCACAAACCCGAAGCGTTCGCGCCAGCGGTTGGTCGTGCGAGTGCCGGTGTTGCTGAACTGGGCATACACCGTCCATGGCTTGTTCTCGCTCACCAGATAGTCGAGCACCACGTCTTCCTGCTGCTCGCCCGGGGAAAGCGCCACGTCGACCCGTCGATCCGGGTGGCGGTTCAGCCGGAAGATGTAGTTGTCCAGATCGTCCTTGCGAAGCAAATCGCCAGGCTGAATCGGGCTGAGGTCGCGGATCCGCGCCTGTGTAGAAGCGTCGTTGTTGATGCGGGCCCCGGGGTTGTTCTTGAGCTCGTCGTCCCACTGGTCTCCCGCGGCGATCGTGCGCACCATCCCGATCCGCGCGGTCCACACGATCAGACGCAGTTCCTTCTTGCCCGCCGGTCGCTTGTCGGCCAGCGTCGTCGGGTCGATGTCGTCAGAAGAAATCTCCACGAACGCCCCGGCGAAGCCCCGCTCCGAAAGCTTCCCCACCAACGCGGCGCCCACCGCGTTCACCGCGCCGCGGCTGAATCGCCCAGTGCTCCCCCCCGCCACATCCGCCACTTTGATCATCACATTCTCAGTGTCCGAACCCGGCGCGGTAAACCCAGAAGGGCCCGTGCCCAGCATCACCAGCGCCTGCATCAGCTCCTCGATCGCCGGATGCTCAGGGTGCGAGCTTTTGTACTCCACCACGAATCGGGTCACTTCGTAGCTGGGCTCATTGGAGGGTGCGGCTTGTTTTCCGGGGTTTTCACCAGCCACCTCTGGGGCCTGGCCTTCCGCAGCCGCGGGCTCGGGGGGCTTGGGCTTAGGGTTCTCTGGCGCGGGCTGAATCTTGTTGATATCCAAGGGTTGCTTGGGCACCCCCTGCTGAGTCTGGGCGTAGGCGATGGGCGCGACGACCATGATCGCCAGGCCCGCGGCCAGCGAAAGCGCTCCTGGGCCACGCCTTTGCAGGCGGACCACCGGGCCAAAGCCAAGCCCGCATCGAATGGCCGCCACACCCCGCATCACGCAATTGTTCATCACGAGCTCCCCTGTCCCCATGCCCACACAGCCACCCACGAGAAAAAGCCCTCGAGCGACCGATTTGTCCCCAACCCTTGCGGGAAGAATACCCCAACCCCCCAAGCGGGTGGCACCTTCACGCAGCGACACCCCTCCGCAAGTCTCACACCCTAAAGCCTTTCACCCCGCCCCGTCAAGTCGCCCAGTCCGAAATAACCCGTTCCGAATCAGATCGCCCGAAGACAGCGCGCTCGGCCGGTCACTTCTGCGCCGACGGGTTATTTCTGAGCCGGGAGATACCCGCTGCCGGAGAGCGCGGTCGTCAGCCGCTCACCCACCCCAGCCGCGCCCGCCGCCCGGGGTGCCGAAAAGGCCAACCGGAACCCGACATCGCTGTATCCGAGCTTGGCCTGCGAGATATTGACCGGCAAGGGGTCGGAGTTGCTCTGCCCGGCCGGCGAGAGGGCCGACCCACCGATGACCTTGAGCTTTTCTCCTTTGCCTAATGCCGCCTCGACCTTGTCGCGGGCCGGGGCCACCCCCTCCAGCACACCCGCGTCATCAAAGACGTATTCCGCGACGTTTCCGATCAGATCGTGAAAGGTTGTCGTGGTTGATTGGTCGACCGGCCTGAACCACAGCACGCCATCGTCGCTGGTGACGGCGGGCTGATCGTCCTGGGGCGCGGGGATCGGCCTTTGGCCGGCGGGGAAGAACCTGCGGCTAGCAGGCCACTCCGGGCTCAGAGCCACAAACTGCTTGATGTGGTCGACCTCGCGTTTCCAGGTCACGTCCCGAAGGTTGGGGGCGGGCGTTGGGCCATCTCCCGTGAGCGCTTGCTTCCATTCGCCGGTGGAGGGGAGACGGCACCCGATCAACCGGGCGGCGAAGAGGGCCGGGGCCGGGCCGACATACTGCATCGGCATGTTGAGGGCCGGCGGAGCGACCACGAGCCCGTCGGGGTAGCACGGTTTTTGCTGCATGGTGCTGCTGATCCGCACCCAGCCCCCGCTGGTATCGCCCGGGCCGGTCGGCTTGGAGGGGGCGATTCCCAGGCCAAGCTCTCCGATCCACACCCAACCTCTGGGCCCCTGGCGCGGGTCGATGCCCCCTTCGCTGGACTTGGAGATCAGGTCTTTGAACTCGTCCCACTTGGTGGCATGCGACACCACGTCGGCGAAGAGCCCGACGGAGACTTCGGTGGTTCCGACGAAGCTGACTTCGCCGGTTGCCCCTTCGGCCAGCCGCCGAAAGTCGAGTTTGTGTTCGGTGGCGCCCCGCGTCCACGAGTAGGTCACGGTCATCCCGTCGGGGCTTTGGGTCAGCTTCCACCCGGCGCTCCCTGGGCCGAGTTTGGAAAGGTCGAGTTGGGCCCCCTTGTCGCGCAGCGGCTGGATCGCGGCCATGAGCGCGGCCCCCGCGCCGGTCTTGGAGACATCCAGACCTTCGACCCCCTTGGCGAAGGCGTCCATCGCCATCGCCTGAGCGTCGGCGCGTTCGGCGCCCGTCTTGGCGCTGGCGGCTTCCACCGCCTGCTCGAGCCGGAATCGCGCGAGGTTGTACTGCGCCCAGCTTGGGAGGCGTTCGATGTCGCGGGCGTCGGCCCCTAGCGGGGACATCGCGGCGACCGCCGCCCCCAGGCTCTGCGCGTCCACCCCCTTGCGTTCGACAAAGCTGGTCCACATCAGGCGGGCGGCTTGATCCGCGCGGGCAACAAGCGTGCCCCGCGCCTTTTCATCACTCACGCGCGCCAGGGTTTCACGAACCTCGGTCGCGAGGGTTTTGCCCGCCAGGGGCAGGTCGGCCGCGCTCTGAGGCCAGCCGATCTGGGCCAATCGCAGCCAGGCCCCGAGCACTTCGCTCGCCCGCAGCCGGGTGGCGTCGGCTTTGCCTTGGTGAATGGCTTCTAGCAGCTTTTCGGGGGCAGACTCTTGGGCCAGTTCCGCGATGGCGTTGGTCCGGCCCAATACACCCCCCAGCGGCCCGCCCAGATCTTTCCACACCGGGGAGGCCTGGAGTTCGGCGCCGATCGTCGGCATCGCGGGGCCATCGGAGGGGAGCTCGCCACCGGCGATGCGCTCTTCGAGCTTGGCCGCGGCTTCGAGCAGCACCTGGGCCTGCTCGCCCCAGGCGACGTACTCTTTCACCGCCTTCTTGATGCGTTCGTCATCACCGGCGAGCACCGCGTCGGCGGCAGTCTGGAGGGCCGCCTCGCGACGGGCGGACAGAACCGCGTCGATCGCGCCTGCGTCCGCATCCGGCAGGGCGGGCACTTTCACGGTACTCGCGGCGATCACCCGCCCCTCGGTCTGCTGGAGCTGACGCGTCAGGGTCGCGATCTTCTCACGGGCCGCCTTGTACCCACCCGACGCCTCGACCCCGCGCACCCCCAGCGCCCAGGCCTTGCGCATCGGCTCGGTCGAGACCGTTGGCGTCTCCGCCTTGCTCTTGATCTCGGCGCCGACCCGCGCGATCACCTCGTTGAGCTTGGCGTCGGTTTCCTTTGAAACCTGCGCGAGGCCGGCCTCGCACGCTTCCATATCGCGCTGCACCGATTCACGATTCGCGGGGGTAATGGTCGCGGACTTAACGAACTTGGTGGCCCTGGCCTCGGCCCGGACCACCGTTTCGCGCAGCGCCACTTCGGGGGGCTTGCCCTCGATTTTTAGCTCCGCGTCCAGGCGGTCGAGCTTGGTCTTGATCGCGGCGGCCGCGGCGTCGAAAACCCAGCCCGCCCGGATGTCTCCCTCGGCGTAGCTGGTCGGCTCGGGCTTGGTGGCGGGCTCGGCCTTAGGCGCACTTGGCGCGTCCTTGGGAGCGTCCTTGGCCACATCCCGCGCCCCGCTGGCCGTGGCGGCTGGTTCGGGCTTGCTTCCCGCGACCGGCTTGGTTGCTTCAGGGGTCTTTGTGCCGTCGGCGCTCGACGCGAGCGTCTTGGGTGGGTCGGTCGGGGTGGTTTCAGACTTTGTCTGCCCTTGCTGCTTGGTGGAGCTTCCCCCGAAGATCAAGTAGAGCAGAATGACCAACACCGCGAGCCCGCCGACAGCCGCCCCGATCAGCACGCCTCGCTTGGAGCCAACATTCCCGACAGCCTGGAGCGCCCCCGCGGCGGCCGACTGGCCCGGGGCCGCGACCCGCAGCTTGCCCGCAGCCCACGAGGCCTGCCGGTCGGCGGCAGCCTGGCGAAAGGCGGGCTCAATGGTGTAGGGGACTTCGCTTGTGAGCGCCAGACCTTTGGCAGAGGCACGCACGCAAAAGAGTGATCGAGGGTTGGTGTCGCCGACGACGATGTCGAGGAACTCTTCGTCCAGGGGCTCAAAGAGAAGTGCCGGGATGGAGTCGGCGATGTCCTGCGAGAGGAGTTCGAGCCAGGCCAACGCGCCTTCGCCCTTTGGGCCCAGGCAGCGCGGAACGCGAAGGTGTTGCGGCGCAACCTCGACACGCCCCATGCCCCGGGTGCCACCCCCGGAGGAACGAAACGCGCCAAGCTCGCGTTCCATCTCGTACATGATTCGGGTCAGCCCTTGCCCCTGCCCGTCGGCCGTGGGGAGCGACAACGCCGGGCTCGAAACCAGCGCCTTCACCAGCGCGGCCGGGCCGGGAAGGCTGGAGGACGCATCGCTGTGAACCAGCAGGGCGGCTTCATCCTCGAGCCCGCGCCGGGCTTCGCCGATCGCCAAGCGCACGAGCTCAGCCGAACTGGTCTGGGCGACTTTGGATTCGATCGCCTCGAGCCTGGGCAGGGCGTGCTCAATGGCCCAGGCCTGCGACACGCCTTCCAGCAGCGCCACCACCACCATGGGGTACTTGGTGCGTCCTCGCCCATCGCGGCTGGACCAGAGCCGGCCCACCACAAACCCGTCCGGACGGCGCCAGTAGAAGACATGCCGGAACGCGGGCAGGCGATGCTCGTCGCTCAGCTTCTCCCACGCCCCCGAGTCGATGTTGCCCGCCAGCCCTTCGGTGTAGAGCGCTCGCTTCACCTGCACCAGCGCATCGCAGTCCAGCCCGATTTCTTCAATGTGATCGTCCCAGCCCGGGTGCTTCCCGAAGGCGGCGACGTGCACTTTGATGGCTCTTGGTTGGCCTTCCTTACCCATGAAAATGTCCTCGGGCTTTCAGAGCCTTTGCTGCGTCCATCACTTCGGCCACGACCGGCTGTCGGGCCAATCTTCCTTCTTGGGCAGGGGCGAGTCGAAGGTCACATCCAGCACCAGCGAGTAGCCATTGCTCACTACCGGCACGCGCCAGGTTCCGTCGGGCCTGACCTGGGTGTGGGTCACGCTGCGCAGGCCCGCCCCAATGAGGCCCCAGCCCCCGCTG
>JAKFUN010000052.1 GCA_021732675.1 Phycisphaerales bacterium | reverse complement strand
CACCCCCACCACGGCGCGGGCGACCACGCCCGCCACGACCACCCTTGCGGTCGTCGCCGACGGTGTTGACCGGGCCACGGGCCTTCTCGCGATTGCTGGCGACCGGCATGAAGCGCTTGCCACGCTCGATCTTGTGCTCGATTTCGGTCTGGCCGAGCTGCTGGCCGCGAATGGCGGCGACATTCTCGGGCAGACGGAGCTGCTCAAGGCCATCGAAGACGGCCTTGACGATGTTGCGCTTGTTCGTCGAGCCAAAGCACTTGGTAAGACAGTCAGTGATCCCCGCCATTTCGAGGATGGCGCGGACCGTGCCGCCAGCGACGACGCCAGTGCCAGGCGCGGCCGGAACCAGACGAACCTTGCTGGCGGAGAACTTGCCTTCGACCTGATGCGGAATGGTGGTGCCAGCCATTGGCACAGGCACCATCTGCTTGCGGGCGTACTTCTGCGCCTTTTCCACGGCATTGGGGACTTCGTTGGACTTCCCGTAACCGAAGCCGACCTTCCCGCGACGATCGCCGACGACCACGAGGGCGCCGAAGCTGAAGCGGCGACCACCCTTGACGGTGGCCGAGGTACGGTCGACGGCCACGGTGGTGGACTCGATATGGCTGCTTTGGTCGATGATCTCGGGCATGTGTGTTCCGTTTCTTGCCTTGGTGGGTCGGTTCTCCGAACCGACCGGCTTTGGGATGACGGCTTTCCGAGCCGCCTCACCAACTGATCAGTCTTGCGAATCGCCCACCAACTAACTCCGCCAACTCAGTCGGCTCGAAGAGCCGACGAACCAGAAACCTTAGAAGTCCAACCCGGCCTTGCGGGCGGCATCGCCCAGGGCCTTGACGCGACCGTGGTACTTGAAACCCCCACGATCGAAAACCACCGCCTTGATGCCCGCGCCCTTGGCACGCTCGGCCAGCGCCGCGCCGACCGCCGCGGCCGCCGCTGAGTTGCCCGACTTGTCGAGCTTCAGCCCCTTTTCGTTGCTGCCCGCAGCCACCAGGGTCCGACCCTCCAGATCGTTGATGATCTGGGCGTAGATGTGGTTCAAGGACTTGTACACCGCCAGGCGGGGACGCTCGAGCGAGCCGGCGATCCGCTTGCGGATGCCGATGCGGCGCCGCGACCGACGGAGATCTTTTGCTGCGTTCTTGTTCATGACGTTCTACCTTCTGATCTGCCTTGCGGCTACCAAAGTCGTGCGGAACCGGCCTTAGGCGCCGAACTGCTTGCCCTGCTTACGGGTGATGGTTTCGGTGGTGTACTTCACGCCCTTGCCGTTATACGGCTCAGGCTTGCGCTTCGAACGCATGGCCGAGGCGAACTGGCCGACCAACTGACGGTCCGAGCCCGCGACCTTGACCATCTGCTTTTCTACCGTCACCGTCAACCCGGTTGGGATTTCCATCATGATCGGATTGGCAAAGCCAAGGGTCATCTTCAGCGTCTTGCCGCTGACCGAGGCGGTCCAACCCACCCCCACCACTTCCAGCGTCTTCTCGTAGCCCTTCGTCACGCCCTCGATCATGTTGCGGATGTGCGCCCGGGTCGAACCCCACAGCGCGTTCGCGAACTTGTCGTTCGGCGAGAAACCCTTGGACAACGCCACCGACACCGACTTGGCGGCTTCGTCGATCGCGACGCTCACTTCCGGGCGAAACTTCAGCGCCAACTTCCCCTTGGGGCCTTCGACGTTGACGGTCTGATCTTTGACGCCGATCTTGACGCCGGCGGGAACCGGGACTGCTTTCTTTCCGATTCGAGACATGAACTCAACTCCTTCGCGTGCGGCTCGCCCGGAACTCTCCGGGGCTTCCGCGATCCTCATCCAACCCAACTCGTCACCCACACTGTTCCACTCCCCACCCCGCGCCTTGCGGGCGGAGGTGGGAAGCACACTTATTCAATGGTGCACAGAAGCTCGCCACCCACGCGGTCCTCGCGGGCCTTGCGATCGCTGAGCACGCCGCGGCTCGTAGAGACGATCGCGATGCCCAGCCCCTGCAGCGGGCGCGGGATCTGCTCGACCTGGGTGTACACACGCCGTCCGGGCTTGCTCTCGCGGGTAAGGCGATGCAGCACACTCTCGCCGGTGGCGGAGTACTTAAGGCGCACACGGATCTGCCCCTGGCGCCCGTCCTCCACCACGTCGAAGGAGTCGATGTACCCCTCGTCGCGCAGGACGTTCGCGATGCCGCGACACACCTTGCTGTTGACGCAGTTCACCGTCTTCTGCCGGTTCCGAACCGCGTTGCGGATTCGGGTGAGCATGTCCGCGATTGGATCGCCGATCGCCATCTGATAGATCCCTTCCTGCTGCGTTTCCTGCTACCTACTGAAACGTGCCAATCGTTCACTGACTACTTGCGTACCTGACCGTTCTCTCTTTGCCCAGCACTTCGCCCGTCAAAGACGGGAGCATGGCTTACCAGCTCGCCTTGCGCATCCCGGGGATCTTCCCCTCAAGCGCCAGCTTGCGGAGCATGATGCGGCTGATGCGGAACTTGCGGTACACGCCCCGGGCCCGCCCCGTGAGCTGGCAGCGGCGGACAATCCGCGAGCTGAACTTCGGGGGGCGGTTGGATTTTGCCATCTGTGCCTTGGTCGTCATCGCGTTCTTCTCCGGCTGCGGTCAGTCACTGTCGTTTGATTCGAGTTTGAGTTGATCGTCGTGATTACTTCTGGTCGGGCTTGCGGAACGGGAGGCCCAGCTCCGCCAGCACAAACTTAGAGAGCTCGGGCGAAGAGTTCGAGAAGCACATGTTGATGTTCATGCCGTGAGTGAAGGTCACTTCGGCCATGTTGATCTCGGGGAAGACGCCCTGCTCGGTCAGGCCCATCGCGTAGTTGCCGCCCTTGTCAAACGCGCGATCGTTGAGGCCCCGGAAGTCCTTGATACGTGGGGTCGCGAGATTGATCAGGCGATCGAGGAAGTGCCACATCCGGTCGCGACGCATCGTCACCACCGCCGAGGACTCGTACCCTTCGCGGAGCTTGAAGTTAGAGACGCTCTTCTTGCTCTTCACCACCACCGGCTTCTGGCCGGTGATCTTCAAGATCGTGTCGAGCACCTGGGTGCGCACGGCGGGGGGAATCTTCGTCCCCTCCAGGTGGCGGCCCATGTTGATGTTCACCACAATCTTCTGAAGCTTGGGCTGCGCAAAGCGATTGGCGATGCCAAACTTCTCAGCGACCTTGCTGCGAATCTCGGCGTCGTAGCGCACTTGCAGGCGAGGGGGAACCCGAGGACCGGCGGGAGCGTCATCATCCTCGGGGACGTGCTTCTTCGGGCCCGCCACCTTGCGACCAGCGTTGGCCGGGCCGGGGCGCTTGCCACCTTTGCCCGCGTCTTGTCCTGGTGCGCCCTGCGGCTTCTTGTTTTCGTTGTCCTTCGCCATGGTTGCCTGTTCCTGTCCGGTCGTCTGGTCCGATCCTGTCCGGTCGATACGCCCCGGTCGTGTACGCTCTCTGACTCAATCCTCACGCGCTGCTGACTGCTTACTTGTCGCCCCGGGTGCCATGCACCACGCCCAGAACCTTCAGATCCTTGCCAGCATGGCGGGCAACCCGCACTTTGCTGCCATTCGCCTCAGTGCGGAATCCGACCCGCACCGCCTTGCCATCCACCACCGGCGAAACCTTGCTGATGTGGATCGAGGCTTCCTTGGTGATCATCCCGCCCTGGGGGTTGGACTGCGTGGGCTTCAGCGTCTTGGTGACGAGGTTCAATCCCTTGATCACCACCCGGTCGGTCTTGGTCAAGATGCGCAGCACCTCGCCCACCTGGCCCTTGTGGTCCCCCGACGTGATCATCACTGTGTCGCCCTTGCGGACATGGCGTGGCATAAATCTGCTTCCTTCCGACGTGCCTTGCGTGCAATACCCGATACCACCGGCTATTCGTTTCCACCTCTCCCAGCAGCCCTCCCTTTCGGTCGGACCACCGGTCACTTCTGGTCTTAGATCACTTCCGCGGCGAGCGAGACAATCTTCATGTAGTTCCGGTCGCGCAGCTCACGGGCGACTGGCCCGAAGATGCGGGTTCCCTTGGGGTTGCCGTCATCCTGGATCAGCACCACCGCGTTGCTGTCGAACTTGACGTACGACCCGTCAGAGCGGCGAGTGGCCTTGGTGGTGCGGACCACCACTGCCTTGCTCTTGTCGCCCGGCTTCACGTCGGCGCCCGCCAGGGCCCGCTTGATCGAGACGAAAACCCGGTCGCCAACCCCGGCGGTCCGGCGCTGAAAGCGACCGCTCGCGGTCGACCCGCCATAGACGCGGATCACATACGCGATCTTTGCCCCCGAGTTGTCAGCGACTTCGCAGCGTGTTTCTTGTTGCAGCATGGCTCGTTCCTGTCTTCCCGTCGTGTACCCGCGGCTTCCTGCCGCCCCGCTCTCTCAACGCCCCGCTCTTGGCGCCGGCGCCTTCCTCGATCACAAACTACTTGATCTCTTTGGCGCTCTTCAGAGCCGCGGCTTCAGCCGCACGACGCTCCACCACCCGCACCAGCGTCCAGTTCTTGGTCTTGCTCAACGGGCGGCAGGGGACAACCTCCACCACGTCGCCGCTCCGGCTCTCGCCCTTTTCGTCGTGCACATGCAGCACCGTCCGCTGACGGATGTACTTGCCGTACTTGGGGTGCTTGGACATATAGCTCACGACCACCCGGCGCGTCTTCTCGCGCTTGTCGGATTCAACGACGCCGACCTTGGTGGCTTTGGCCTTCCCCGAGGGGGTCTTGGTGACGTCACCAACGATTCGTCCGGCCTTCGCCGCGGTGGTCTTTGCGTTCTTCTCTGCCATAGGTCCCCGTCTTTCGACTCTGATCTGCTTTGGTCCAAACGATCCGGTTCTGCGTTCCCGGTTCTCGGTTCTGTGATTGCCTTACGCCTTTGCCCCGGCCTTGGCGCGACGCGTGCTGGCTTCAGTCAGCAGCCGGGCGATGTCCTTGCGGATCTTGCGGAACCGCGAGGTGTCCTCGATCTTCTCGGTGACGGCCTGGCTCCGCGCGTCGAAGAGATCGTTCCGCAGCTTTGCCAGTTCAACCTTGATACCGGCGTCGTCCATCGCGTGTACTTCTTTAGCCTTCATCGAAACGCTCCTGCCGACACTCACACCCAGCGACTTACCCAGCTCAACTTCTTTCGACTCTACGGGACGCCCCATCGATACGCGGGGCCCCGGATTCCATCCGTCAGATTACACCCGCACGCGGCGACCGACGAACCGGCAACGCACGGGCATCTTCACCGCCGCCCGCAGCAACGCCAGCTTGGCGGTCGACTGCGGAACGCCGGCGATCTCGAACAGCATGGTGCCGGGCTTCACACGGGCCGCCCAATACTCCACCTCGGCCTTACCGGTACCCATTCGGGTTTCCAGTGGCTTCTTGGAGATCGGCTTATCCGGGAAAACGCGAATGAAGAGCTTTCCTTCGCGCTTCAGGAAGTGCTGGCAGCTGATGCGTCCCGCCTCGATGACGTTGCCGGGGAGCCAGGAGCTCTCCAGCGACTGCAGGCCGTAGTCGCCGTACGCGACGTAGTTGCCCTTCGTCGCTTTACGCGGGCGAACGCGCCGCTGCTCTTTGCGGTACTTGACTCTCTTCGGCATCAGCGCCATCGATCACACTCCGAAGCGGCGTCCACTGGACCAGGCCGCACTTGTTCGTTTGCAACTCTCAGATCAAATCCACGCATCCACACCGAGGGGCCCGGAGACCAACCCCGTTCCTTACTTGCGGCCACGCGCCCGCGCCCGACCGCCCGCCGCGTTGGACGTGTTCTCGTCCGCCTCGGTTCCGTACATGCCCTTGTAGATCCACACCTTGATGCCGATGACGCCGTACGTCGTCTTGGCTTCCGCCACGCCGTACTCCACCTGCGCCTGCAGCGTCGAAAGAGGAAGCGAGCCCAACCGGACCGCCAGCGTGCGGCTCATTTCCGCGCCGCCCAGTCGTCCCGACGCCTGGATGCGGCAGCCCTTGGCCCCCGCCGCCATCGCCGCGTCACACTTCATTTTCACCACGCGGCGGAAGCTGGCCCGCTTCAGCAACTGCTCCGCGACCGCTTCGCCCACCAGGGTGGGGTCCAGGTCCGCGTTCTTGATCTCGATCACCGAGATGTTGACCTTGCGGCCGGTCATGTACTGAAGCTCTTCCTTCATCCGCTCGATCTCGGCGCCCTTGGGCCCGATCACCAAGCCCGGACGAGCCGTCTTGATGATCACCTTGAGCTCCTCGCGCGTCCGCTCGATGTGAATGTCGCTCACAGCGGCGTTTGGCGGGCGGCGATTGAGGCGCTTGTCCAGCCAGCCGCGAATCTTCTGATCCTCAACCAGCAACTCGCCGAAGAGGGCCTTGGGGGCGTACCAGCGGCTCTTGTGAGCCTCGGTGATCCCCAGCCGCAGACCGAATGGATGTGTTTTTTGTCCCATGGATTGCTCTTTCCAACCGACCGAGCCATGAAGGCCCAGGATGCTCTTAGGCTCGACCCCCGCGCTCTTCGACGCTGATGGTGATGTGGCTCAAACGCTTGATGATCGGATGTGCCCGACCGCGATCCTTCGGCTGGAACCGCTTGATCGGGGTAGCCTCGTCGACGCGGCTCTCCGCGACGAAGAGCCGGGTGATGTCGCACTCGGCCTGCTCGGCATCAGCGATCGCGGCGTTCAGGCACTTCTTCACGTTGACCGCCGCCCGCTTGGTGGTGAAGGTCAGCAGGTTCAGGGCCTGGTCCACGTTCTTGCCGCGGATCAGATCGACCAGCAGCTTGGCCTTGCGGGGGCTGCCGCGATGCTGGTTCACGGCGCTCGTGAAGGCCACCAGCTCCTTGGGGGCCACGCGAAGCGTCTGGGCCAGCTTGGCGATGGTCTTGGCCTTGCAGCGCGGATGATCGCGCCCTTCGGACCAGTTTTCCACGGCCCGCAACGCATCGCCGGCACCAAAGCCGCGCTCCGCGATCGCTTCGCCAAGCTGCTGAGGAGTGACCCCGGCGGCTGCCATTGCCTTCTTCAGTTTGTTACCTCGAATCCTCACGGCTCGTTTCCTTCACTTCTGCGTGCTGCCGATCAACTTCGTTCTCGCCGTCACGTTCTCGGGATCGCCTTCGAACTTCCCGATCTCAACCCGATGCTGCCTCACCTGGTCACTTAGCCCTTGCCAGCGGGCGACCCGCTCGCGTCCAGACCTTCCTTCTTGTTCGTGTGCCCTTTGAACGTGCGGCTGTGGCTGAACTCACCCAACTTGTGCCCCACCATGTCTTCCGTCACAAACACATCCAGGAAGCTCTTCCCGTTGTGAACCTTGAAGGTGTGCCCCACAAACTCGGGGACAATGGTGCACCTGCGGGCCCACGTCTTGATCGCTTCTTTCTTGCGATTCGTGTTCAGGCGCTCCACCTTGAGGTAGAGCTTCTCATCGACGAACGGACCCTTCTTGAGGCTGCGACCCATAGTTCTTCCTCGTCACCAAACCCAACCTGATCACGTACCGAAAGACCACACCACCAAGACCAACTGCCAGGCCCTCGTCTTGGGCCTCGGGCTTACTTCTTCTGGCCGTAACGCTTGCTCACGCGACGCCGCAGAATCAGCTTGCTGCTGAACTTCTTGCGGTTGCGGGTGTTGCCACCCTTGGAGTGGACACCGGTCGGGCCACACAACGGGCGGTTGCCCTTGCTGCGACCCGAGCCGCCACCCAGCGGGTGGGCATGGTGGCTCTTCGCCACGCCACGCGTAATCGGACGGCGACCCATCAAACGAGCCAACCCGGCCTTGCCCAGCATCCGCAGACGGTGGTCGCCATTGCCGACCTGACCGATGATCGCGGTGCACTCCAGCGGCACCATGCGGGTTTCGCCGCTGGGCAGCACGAGCGTCGCGTACTTGCCTTCTTTGTTCGTCAGCTTCGCATACGTACCCGCCGAGCGGCACATCTGCGCCCCGCGCCCCGGCACCAGCTCGACGCAGTGGACGTCCAGGCCGGTGGGGATGTACTTCAACTGCATCAGGTTGCCGGGCGTCGGCTCGATCGGTCCGGTCCGCGAGCACTCGATAGTCTGGCCATCCTTCAAACCCAGCGGAGCGATGATGTAGCGCTTCACGCCATCGGCGTACTTGACCAGTGCGATGTGCGAAGTGCGGCTGGGGTCATATTCGATCCCCGAGATAACGCCCGCGATGCCATCCCGATCCTTGCGCTTGAAGTCGATCAGGCGAAGCATGTACTTCACGCCCCCGCCGATGCCGCGTGAGGTGATCTTCCCGCTGTGGTTGCGCCCGCCGCTCTTGGGCTTAGGGACCAGCAGCGAGTGTTCCGGGGTGAACTTCGTCACCTCGGCGTTGTCATTCACCGACGCGTTGCGGCGGCCGGCGCTGGTTCTTTTATATACGCGAATCGCCATGATGACCTACCTCTAGTACGACGGCAACCGGTGCCGACGGATCGTTTCTCGCTTCACCCAATCCCAACCAATCTGACTCAACCCCAATCAACTGCTTCTCGCCAACTCAGAACAGCTCGATCTTGTCGCCCTCTTGCAGGCCGATGATCGCCTTCTTGCTGTCGGCCGGGCGAGAAATCCCGTACTTCAGACGCCGGGCTTTGTGCTTCTTCACCTGGGTGTTCACCGACAAGACCTTGACCTTGTAGATCGCTTCGATCGCGGCCTTGATCTCGGTCTTGCTGGCCCGGGGGTCCACGTCAAACGTGTACTGTTCCCGCTCATTCATCGCGAAGGTGCTCTTTTCCGAGAGCACCGGGCGCTTGATGATGTATCCATGATCGACGTTCGCGCTCACTTGGTCACCTCACCCTTCTTCGCAGCGCTCTTGCCCGCAGCCTTCGCAGCCGGCTTGGCCGCGGGCTTCGCGCCCTCAGCCGCCAGGCGAGCCTTGGTCCCGCGAATCACCTTCTTCACACCCGTCACGGCAGTCGCCTCGCCCGCGACCCGACCCATCGGGCTGACCTTCGCGTCCTTGCCCGTCTGCGAGGAGGGCCCCTTGAGCCACCCCTCGAGTTCGGTACGCCCCACTACCACATAACGGTGGTTGAGCATCTCGAAGGCATTGAGCTGATCGATGCGGATCAGACGAACCCCGTCGACGTTTCGAGCCGACAGGCGGGTGTTGCGCGACTTGTTCTCGTCGGCCGAGAGGGCGACGATCGCCGAGCGATCAACCTTGACCGCTTCCAGAAACTCCTGGAAGCCCTTGGTCTTGGGCTCGCTGAAAGAAATGTCGTCGATCACGCGAACTTCGCTATCCACCAGCTTGGCGAGCAGCGCGTTGCGATTGGCCTTGCGCCGCATCTTCTTCGGCATGGTCAGGCGGAAGTCCTCGCGGGTCCGCTTCTTGCTGTGCCCGTGACCACCACCCTTGAAGAGGTTGGCCTTCTTGTCGCCGTGACGGGCGTTGCCGGTCCCCTTTTGCTTGTACAGCTTGCGGGTAGAGCCTTCGACCTCGTGGCGGTTCTTGGTGCGCGACGAACCCTGACGCCGGTTGGCGTGGTACATCACGAAAGCCTGCTTGACCAGCGCGGCATTCACCTCGCCACCCAGGGCGCTCTCATCGATATTCAGCTTGGCGACCTGTGCGCCTTGCATGTTGTAGACGGGGACTTCCATCGTCGTTACCTCGTCCTGACGCCTGACCCCGTGAATCGCGATAGGTATGCGAACCTGATCGCGACGGGTCCTTCACTGCCTATCCGTCACGCCTCCTGTCGCCGCGTTGGCACACTGCCAGGCGGACTCGCACCAAGTGGTGCGGGGGCGGATCGGACTCGACTCGGCCGTCCTTGAACTGTCCTGGGCTACCCAGGTCAGCTCTGGAAAGTCTTGGTGGAGCCAAGACTTCCCGGTTGTTTGTCGGCGCCCGGCGGTTTCGTCGGCGGCTGCCCTCGCAGGCGTCACCACTTCCGACCTTCCGGGCTCGGGGCCGGCACTTGCTTGTGCCGATCCCGATTGCTCAATCAACCGAACTGCCTTCCATCTTCCCAACTCATTCACTACCAACCAAAACACCCGAAAGGCGATTGGCCCCTCGGGTGTGAGTTTACTTCGATGCCGCCTTCAACCGACCCGCTTTGCTCTTATAAAGACGCGAAGCCGGACGAATCTCAACAAAACCGTTCTTGCCCCCCGCGACCGTGCCCTTGACGATCAACAGGTTCTGCCCAGCGTCCACACGCACCACATCCAGCGAGCGGGTGGTCACGCGGTCAGCGCCCATGTGCCCGGCCATCCGCTTGCCCTTCTTAAGGCCGCCGCCGAAGCCGCGGTTGGAGCAGAGCGAGCCGATCGAGCCGGGGCTGCGATGCTTTCTTTCCGTGCCGTGGCTGGCGAACATGCCCTTGAAGTGGTAACGCTTCATGACGCCCGCAAAGCCCTTGCCCTTGCTGGTGCCGATGATGTCCACAAACATGGTGCTCGCCAGCGCGTCAACCTTGATTTCCTGACCAAGCTGGTAGTTCGCCAGGGTCTTGGCATCGCAGCGGAACTCGCGATGGAACCGCTTGGGGGTCGTGCCGGCGATAAAGTCGTGCTTGATCAGCGGGCGGGTGCTGTTGCGAGGATCAATGTCCTCGTACCCGATCTGGACCGCGTTGTACCCGTCCTTTTCTTCGGTCCGCAACTGCGTCACGACGCAGGGGCCACAACGAAGAACCGTCACGGGCAGGCTCACACCCTTGTCGGTGTACAGCCGCGTCATCCCAACTTTTCGACCCAGCACTGAGAAGCTCATCGCAAACCTTCCTGTCGGAATCCGGTGGTTGGCCTTAAGCCACCCCTGATCGTCCGTGTTTCTGTTCTAACCTGCTGCCTTCGCCTTCAAGTGGCTCAGGCCTTGATCTTCACGAAGACACCCGCGGGAACCACCAACCGGTTCAGTGCCTCAACCGTGCGTGCGTTGGGCTCGAGAATGTCGATGATCCGCTTGTGAGTGCGGATTTCAAACTGCTCGCGGCTCTTCTTGTCAATGAACGGCGAACGCAAGACCGTGTACCGTTCCACCCGGGTCGGCAACGGAATCGGGCCCGCCACCTTCGCGTTCGTGCGCTTGGCGTGCTCGACGATTTCCTTCGCCGAAGCATCAAGGGCTAGGTGGTCGTACGCTTCCATCCGGATTCTGATCTTGCCGCCCGTCATTCGTTCGTCTCGCTTTTTAGACCAACCGTTCCACTACTGCCCACCAAACCCTTGTCCGCCGAGCGGTTCCGCCCGAAGCTCTTTGAACGGCACACGAAGTCGTGTTCCATTCAAAGTTACCGACGGTGAATTCGATATCTCCGAAGCGCGGGAGGGGACATTAGGCACCAACCCGCAAATGTCAAACGGCCTTTACATTCCCGCGCCGGTTCTGACTCGACTCGCTCTCCCCTCCTTCGCGCAGTCCCTGCGCTCTGGTAGGATTCCCGGCTGCACCTTTCATCTGGCCCCTGAAGTCGGCGGGTGATTCCCACCGATGCACCCTGGCGGTTGCTCTCCCCGTGTAGCGTATTGGGCACCCCCCCACTGGGCATGAGCCCCGCGCGATTCGAACCACCCCGAAGGCAAAAGGCACCTCCTATGGCCCGTAGAAATCCTGGCTTTTCAGCCCAGCTCCGGCTCGCAATGCTTCTCGGTGTTATCGGGCAGGCGTTCCCAACTCCTGTCTTTGCACAAGCCGCCGGGGCGGACAAACCACGATCTAAGCCCGCGCAGCCAGCCCAGCGCCCGGCCCCCGGGCCCAAGCCCCTCGCGGGGGCGATCGAGTTTGCGCCCAACCCCTTTGTTTTGGATTCGGTCGGGTTGTCTATGCGTTTGCCCCTGAACGCGGGGGCCCAGACTACTTCCTTGGGCTCAAGGGCGTCGGTTCAGGTCAGCCCCAGCGATAACACCTGGCTGGTCAACATTCAGACACCACAGACGACCAACCCGGCCGTGACGAGCGCGGAGACCGCCAATAGCATCGCGATCCAGGTGATGAAGGGGGCCGGCGAGACGTACGACGCCAAGGACCCGACCAAGCTGATCGGGGTGGCCGGCAAGGTGCTCGAACCGTGCCACGATGTGAACGTCAACGGGCTGGTGGCCTCGCGCTTGTACGTCGCCGTCCCCAACCAGGATGGAAGCAACAGCGTGCGCGGGTACACCGTCTTCAAGACCACGACCACACAGTTCGTCACCTTTGAACTGCTCGTCTCAGAAGCCGGGTTCGCCAAGGCCCGACTGGTCTACGAATCCATGGTCGCAACCGCGGAGTTCCGCGACCCCAACTCGATCAACAACGAGCGAGCCGCGGCGATCGGATCGACGCTCAAAATCCTCGAAACTCTCGACGAAAAGTCCATGCGCGAGTTGGTCGCCGCCCAGCCCGAGCGTTGGGAACGGATGTACCACTCGACCCCTTCCGGCTCCCCCAAGGACGCCATCGAGATGGGGTACCGGCGAGTTCGCCTTTCGCTGGGCAATCGCGAGTCGGTCGGGGGCGAAATCAAAGGGGGCGAAGAAGGTGTCGTCGTACACCTCGACGCTCGCTATCTGCCCGACGCCCGGCCCGACATCGGCAAGCAGGAATCCCGCCGGATCGTCGACTCCCAGAGCGCATATTTCGTGTCGTTTGACCGGCGCACCGAGGTTTGGAACATCCGCATGGCCATCCGCGAGGGAAAGCAGGTCGCCACGTCCACCGAGGTGGGTGCGCGCGACGGGAAATCCATGACGGTGCAGATCGACGCGCCAGGTCGCCCCAAGCAGACGATCAAGCCACTGCTGCAGGGCGAGGGGTACCTCTCGCGGGTGGAGTCCCTGCTGTTGCCGCAGATTTTGATCCGGTCGGGCGTCGAGACGTCCTTCGGCTCGTATGCCTATCGGAGCGAGGGGAGCGCGGTGCAGTTGCGGCGCGACACGTTGGAGCAACCCTCGGATCGGCCCGGGCTCTACCGGCTCACAACGCGATTCGCAGAGGACAAAGACAAGTCGACGGTGAGCATCTACAACGAAAAGGGGATGCTGATCCGCACCGAGTTGCCCGATGGAACGATCGCCGAGCCCATTTCCTTTGAACAGTTGCTGAATTTATGGAAGTCCAAGCATCTAGCGACTGACTAATCGCCCCTCTCGGCAGTGAACCTCCATGCCTCGTGGCACGGGTTTCCAGCGCGTAGATTCCCCCCCCCGCCGCCTCCTGAGGGCGCCTCGAAGCGACCCGAGCACCCAGCCGTTAGACGAACGTACACTGCCACATGGCGACGGACCGGCTGCTCTCAACCCAGGCCACGCCCCAGGACGAAACCCTGAACTGGGCGCTGCGCCCAACGCAGCTCTCGCAGTACGTCGGCCAGGCCGAGCTCATCGAGCGGATCAGCATCGCGGTGGCCGCCAGCCGGGCCCGCAAGGAACCCCTCGAGCACGTGCTGCTGCACGGCCCGCCGGGGCTGGGCAAGACCACCCTCGCCCACGTGCTGGCCCAGGAGATGGGCTCCAAGGTCATCGCCACCTCGGGCCCCGCCCTCGCCCGCGGCACCGACCTCGTCGCCTCGCTGACCCGCCTGGGGCACGGCGACATTCTCTTCATCGATGAGATTCACCGCCTCCCCATCGCCGTGGAAGAGTTCATGTACCCGGCGATGGAGGACTTCCGGATCGACGTCACACTCGACTCCGGGCTGGCCGCCCGCACCGTGCAGGTGCGCTGCAAGCCCTTCACGCTGGTTGGCGCGACCACGCGTGCCGGGCTGCTGTCGTCACCCCTGCGCTCGCGCTTCGGCATCGCCCACCACCTGCGTTACTACACGCAGGCCGAGCTCATCGAGATTCTTCGGCGTAGCTGCGGCTTGCTCCACGTGGACTCCGCGACGGAGGAATCCCTCGCCACCCTCGCGGCTCGCAGTCGCGGCACGCCCCGCATCGCCAACCGTCTGCTGCGCCGGGTTCGCGACTTTGCCCAGGTGCGCCACGCAGGCAAGATGACGCCCCTCGCGGTGGACCAGGCCCTCGCCCTCGAAGGGATCGACCGCTTGGGGCTCGACGAACTCGACCGGGCCTACCTCAAGTGCGTGGCGACGACCTACGAGGGCGGCCCGGTGGGGCTCGACGCGATCGCCGCCACCATGAACGAAGATCGCGGCACCCTTGAAGACGTGGTCGAGCCATACCTGCTGCAAATCGGCTTCCTGGCCCGCACTCGCCAGGGGCGGGCGCTCACTCGCCTCGCGTGCGACCATGTCGGCGTGACCTATCGCGAAGTGCGCCCGAGCGCCGCGGGCCTGTTTGAGCCCGGCACCGAGCCTGCCTGAGTCCGCACCGGCTGTGGACGCGGCGAATCTCCTGCGATGCTCAGGACGAAACCCGGTGGTGGGCAAGCGTGAAACCAACCTGTGTCTGGTGCTGGGTGACCAACTCACCCACGATCTCGCCTCTTTGAAGGCGACAAGCGCGCACGACCCCGTGCTCATGCTCGAAGTCGCGCGCGAGGCGACGCACGTCCCCAGTCATGTGCAGCGGACGGTGCTCTTCTTGAGCGCCATGCGACACTTCGCGGCTGAGTTGAAGAGCGCGGGCCGGAGGGTGGATTATGTACCGCTGGACGACCCGGAGAACACGCACACGTTTGAAGGTGAACTCTCACGGGCGATCCTGCGCCACCGGGCGACGCGTCTGGTTTTCACGCGCCCCGGCGAACATCGCGTGCTGGCCGAAGTCACTCGCGCCGCAGCCGCCAGCGGGTGTGAGACGGAGATGCTGGAAGATCACCACTTCCTTACGACGCCCGCACAGTTTGCGGCGTGGGCCAAGGGCCGCACTTCGCTCACGATGGAGTACTTCTATCGCGAGCAGCGCCGAAGGTTGGACTACCTCATGGAGGGGGAGGCACCCCTGGGCGGGGAATGGAACTACGACAAAGACAATCGCCAGCCCTTTGGGAAGTCGGGCCCCTCGCCGAGGCCCCCTCGCCCGCCTCAAGCGCCGCTGGATGCCGTCACGTGCGAGGTGATGCACATAGTGGCGCGGCGGTTCCCTGATGCTCCCGGGAGTGTCGACGGCTTTGCCTGGCCGGTGACGCGCGACGCCGCACTCGCGGCTTTAGGTCACTTCATCGAGACGCGCCTGGCAGACTTTGGCCCATACGAAGATGCGATGTGGCAGGGTGAGCCATTCTTGTATCACTCGGCCCTCTCGCCGTTGCTCAACCTGCACCTGCTCAGCCCGCGAGAATGCTGCGAGGCAGCGATCGAGGCATTTCGGCGCGGTCGCGCCCCGCTGGCAAGCGTGGAAGGTTTCATAAGGCAACTCATCGGGTGGCGCGAGTTTGTGCGCGGGGTCTATTGGCTTGAGGGGCCGGACTACGAGAAGCGGAACTTTCTGGGCGAAGCCGGCGCCCTGCCGGAGTTCTACTGGTCCGGCGACACCGAGATGAACTGCCTGAAAACATGCATTGGCGAAGTGCGGGAACGCGCGTATGGGCATCACATTCAGCGCCTCATGGTGACGGGCAACTTCGCGCTGCTCGCGGGCGTACACCCAAAGCACGTGAGCGACTGGTACCTGGGGATGTACGCCGACGGGGTGGACTGGGTGACACTGCCCAACGCGCTGGGGATGGTGATGCACGCGGACGGCATGCGCGATGAACAGGGGCGCGTGGTGAGGTTGCCGGTGGTAGGCACCAAGCCGTATGCGGCGGGCGGGGCGTACATCAACAAGATGAGCAACTACTGTCGGGGCTGCCGTTACGACCCGGCCAAGCGAGTGGGCGACGACGCGTGCCCGTTCACGACCATGTACTGGGATTTCATGAGGCGGCACCGAGACTATCTGTCGAAGAACACCCGCACCTCCGCGATCCTGGGCACGTTGGACCGCCTTGGGCCCGAGCACGTGCAGCAGATTGCCGCGCGAGCGGAAGCACTGCGGCAGGTGTGGGGCGTGCGGCCGCCCGCCGCACGCCGCGACATGGACAACGACGCCGGCGAAACGACCAGACCAGAGAGCCGAGAAGCAAAGACGCGACGGAAGGATTCCTCACCATGACACGAGCCCTGATGTGGTTTCGAAGTGACCTGCGCGTGCGCGACAACACCGCGCTGGCAGCTGCGTGCCGCGCGGCCAGCGATGGCCCACAGGGGGGCGTTGTCGGCTTGTTTGTCGTCTCGCCCGGTGAATGGGCGGAGCATGACTTCGCGCCCGTGAAGGTCGACTTGATGTTGCGCACGCTGCGCGAGCTGAGCGCGAGCTTGGCCGAGCTCAACATTCCGCTCGTGCTGGCCGAGGCCAAGACACGGCACGACGTGCCAAGCCTCGTGCTGGCTGCGGCGAAGCAACATGATTGCGATACGTTGCACTTCAACCTCGAGCACGAACTGAACGAGCGCCGTCGCGACGAACGGACAATTGAAGTCTTCGAAGCCGCCGGCCTGAAGGCCGGCGCGCACCACGACCAGTGCCTCTCAACACCCGGCGACGTGCGCACCGGCGAAGGGCGGTTCTTCACGGTCTTCACGCCTTTCAAAAAGGCAAGTTTCAAGCGGATGTATGAGCAGGGCGTGCCCGAAGTGGTGCCGGTGCCAAGGCCCCAGGCGAAGATCGATATCGCCAGTTCGCCGGTTCCCGGTGTGGTGCCCGGCTTTGAGAGCAGCGTTGACCCGGCGTTGTGGCCGGCGGGCGAGGCCTGGGCTCACAAGCGTCTCGCCAAGTTCTGCGCCGATGCAATCGTGCCGTACAAAGCTCGTCGCGATTTTCCGGGCGTCGATGGCACCAGCAAGCTGTCGCCTTACCTCACCATCGGCGCGATTTCGCATCGCCAGTGCATCGCCGCAGCAATCGAGGCCAACCCCAAGAGCCGCGCCCCGCTGGATGTTGGGCCCGAGGGAATCACCCACTGGATCAGCGAGGTTTTGTGGCGGGAGTTCTACATCCACATCATGGTCGGTTTTCCGCGCGTGTGCATGGGCCGGGCGTTCCAGCCCGCGACCGAGGTGATTCGGTGGAACGACGACGACCGCGCGTTCGAGGCCTGGTCCGAAGGACGCACCGGCGTGCCGATCGTCGATGCAGGCATGCGCCAACTGGCCCGCACCGGCTGGATGCACAATCGCGTCCGCATGATCACGGCCATGTTTCTCACCAAAAACCTCTTCGTTGACTGGCGCAAGGGTGAACGCTGGTTCATGCGTCACCTGGTCGATGGCTTTCTCGCCAGCAACAACGGGGGGTGGCAGTGGAGCGCCAGCACGGGCACCGACGCCGCCCCGTATTTCCGGATTTTCAACCCTATTTCGCAATCGCAGAAGTTCGACGAGCAGGGCGAGTACATCCGCGAGTTTGTGCCCGAGCTCGCGGACGTGCAAGGCGAGGCGATTCACGAGCCGTGGACGCTGCCGGGGCTGCTCAAGATGAAACTGGACTACCCCGCCGAGCCGATCGTGGACATCTCGAAGAGCCGCGAGCGGGCGATTGAGGCGTTTCGAGATCTCAAGCAAGGCTGATTCCGAGGAAGGCACAAGCCACGCGGCATCGAGGCATCAAGCCTGGCCTCAGCGCGCGTTCGGCACCTTCATCGCCTCCACCGCTTTCCACGCCGCCTCGCTCCACGGGGCATCTCGCGTGATCTGCACCAGCATTTCGCGCTGAGCACCACTCACGGGCGGCTTGAGTTCGCCCAATGCCGCCAGCTTCTGGTTCGCCGCAGCCTCGCGAGCCTCCTTTGCCATGCGAGCCTTCTCGTCAACCCATGACAAAGCCTCCAGAAACTTCGCCGGCGGCGCGATGTCGTGGTGCAGGCCCTTGATGTCCCACACCTTGATCGGCAGGGCGTCGGCCAGCATGATCTTGGTCGTCCCCAGGATTGGCTCGTGGTTGAAGTCCAAATCCCCCGTGATGACCGCGATGCGATTCTGCTTGAGCAGCTTCAGCCGCGGCAGGTCGAGCGGCTTCTGATAGTTCCCCTTCCACACCTTGCCGGGCCCGGCGGGCACATCCTTGTAACTGCCCAGCGCCGCCATCGGCACCGCGCCGTGAAAGACATCCGGAAAGCACCCCCAAAGGTGCGTCGAAATCACCCCGCCCCCCGAAATCCCCGCGAGATACACACGAGCAGGGTCAATCAGAAATGCCCGATCGGCTATCGCCACGCAGTCCAGCGCCATCTGGTAACGCTCGGCGGTCGGGCGACCGTTGCCGGAGTTGTCGGCACCGATCAGGATGAACCCCAGCGCATCGCACGCCTCAAAGAGCCGCGCGTCCAGATTGGTCCTCTCGCCCGCGTCCACCCACACCACCAGCCCGCTGGCGTGCAGCGGGTCGTGTGTCTTGGGAAGGCGCACCATGAAGTCCTCTTGGGCCAGATCGCGAGTGGTTCCGGCGATCGACGTATGCGACCCGTTCAAAAGCCGTTTCCCCAGCGCCCGCTGGTCCATCGTGTAAAAGCCCTGGGTCGCCGGCCGCGGCAGTTTGATCACCTCGCCCGGAGCGAGGTTGGCCGTGAGCGTGAAGCCCCCGGTGTAAAAGGTCCACTCGGCTCCCAAAGCCTCGAACTTTTCGCGGGCGAGCACGACCGGCTTGGACTTTGAGTCGTTCTTGTCCCTGGCGACAAAGTCCCCATCCCGATCGCGGAGAATCTCGATCTCGCGAGTGACGGATGCCGCCCCTTCGCAGTGGACGATGCAAACCCGAGGGAGCGCCTCCAAGTCCGTTGGTGCAGCGCCCGCCCCCCCCGAGCCGCACGCACGCAGCAGGATGATCCGCTGAGGGGAAAGTTCCTCTATCACCCCCGCGATCGTGTCCAGCATCCCCGAGCGAGGCGGGGCCAGTTCCGGCAGCTCGTCGCCCACCGTAACCACCACGCGGGTTGGGGCCTTTCCGGCAATGTCGAAGATTCCCCCCACCCCCCAGGCCTTTGGGGCAAGGGACAAGCCAATGACGACGGCGAGCCAGGCCTTGAGCATGCGAAAGTCTCCGGGAGTTGAACCTACCGTGGTTGGACGCCGTACGTCGCAGGTCGTTGCGGGCCGATCGCCCCGGTTTGCGCGCCGAGTTTTTGGCCTTCGCATCTGCCGGGCGTCGAGGAAGCGAATAGTACAAGCCATGAACACCACGATCCGCACGCTCGGAGAGTTGAAGGCCGCCGGGTGGAAGAGCCGGTCCGTGAAGACGGAACTGCGCGAAAACCTGACCAAAGCGCTGCGTCAGGGCGAGCCGCTCTTCCCCGGAGTGCTGGGGTACGACGATTCGGTGATCCCAGAGATCGTGAACGCCGTGCTCGCCGGACACGACATGCTCTTTTTGGGCGAAAAGGGCCAAGCCAAGAGCCGGCTCATGCGGATGCTGCCCCGGTTCCTTGACGAACATGTGCCGTATCTGGACATTCCTGGTTCGCCCGTGCATGAGGACCCCCTCAAGCCGATCACACGGGCTGGGCGAGATTTCCTGAAGGAACACGGGGACGCGTCTCAAATCGCCTGGTGGCCTCGCGAGCAGCGCTACGCCGAGCGACTGTCCCCCGGCACCAAGTTTGCAGACATCATCGGCGAGATCGACCCCGCCAAGCTCCTCAGCGGCACCAGCATGTCCGCCGAGGATGCCCTGCACTTTGGGCTCATCCCCCGTATGCACCGCGCCATCTTCGCGATGAACGAGCTCCCCGATCTCGACGACCTCGTTCAGGTCGGCCTCTTCAACATTCTTGAAGAACGCGACGTCCAGATCCGCGGCTACCCGATCTCCTTCGACATCGATGTTCTCGTGCTCTTCAGCGCGAACCCCACCACCTACAACCGCTCCGGCAAGGTCATCCCGCAGCTCAAAGACCGCATCGGCGCGACGATCCAAACCCACTACCCGCGCACACGCGAACTCGGTGTCGAGGTGATGGAGCAGGAGGCGGAAGTCGAGCTCGGCGGCGACTGGCCCGTGCTGGTGCCCCGATTCATGCGAGAACTCTGCGAGCAGATGGCGATGACCGCCCGCAAGAGCCGCTATGTCGATCATGCCTCGGGCGTTTCCGCTCGCTTCTCTATCGCCAACTATCGCACCATGATCGCCAATGCGCGGCGGCGAGCGATTTTGCTCGGCGAAAAGCCCGCCGTTCCGCGCATCAGCGACCTCGCCCACTTCCACGCCAGCGCCGTCGGCAAGCTCGAGCTCGACCTGATGGGCTCTCACCAGATGACCGAAAAACAGGCCCTCGACGCGATCTTTGCCGAAGCGATAAAGATCGTCTTCGGCGAATACGTCACCAAGCACGGCGTCAACGACATCGGCGAGGCCTTTGCGAAGGGTGTAAAGCTAGAAGTCAGCGACATGATGCCCAGTGCCGCGTACGAGGGAATCGTGAAGCGCGTGCCCAAGGTGTGGGAGAAGGCCTTTGAAGTGAACCCGGCTGAAAGTGCCGCGGTGCGGGCCAGCTGCGCGGAATTTGTGCTGGCCGGGCTGTGGGCGACAGACGTGATCAGCCGCGGCGAGCGCCAGGGGCGGATTCAGTACGAGACGTGATTGCCCTGATCTGTGTGGCACGGGCTTCCAGCCCGTGCCGCATTTGATGAGCGCCTTTGACGTCGCGACAGGATTGATTAGCGCCAATAAGTGCTTGCTCAACACAAGCCGCGAGAAGCATGGCTGGACCGACACGGGCTGGAGGCCCGTGCCACAAGGATGAATGCCACAGGCATGAGTGCCACGAGATTGGGAAGAAACTCACCCATGAGTAC